>NZ_AYYI01000014.1 GCF_001436505.1 Loigolactobacillus rennini DSM 20253
GACACACTGGCTATGCTTTGCGCAGAACCGCGCCTGTTGCGGCGGCCGATTATTGTAGATGCGCACAAAGTGCAAATCGGTTTTAACGATGACGAAATCCGGCAATTCGTCCCCCGCCACATCCGCCGGTTAGAATTTATGCAAACCATGATCGACGCAGCAGAAATTTAAACGCGATTGATACCACTGTTTAATAAACATCGCCCTGATTAAATCTACGCCAACAATTGTTTACAACAATAACAAAAGCCAGCCAACTCCCACCGGAATTGGCTAGCTTTTTTACTCATTATTCAAAGCGACACATCGCTTTGTCACCTTTCTGACCAAGCAGCTTTAAGGGCGCTGGCTAGTCCTAAACCTAGTCCTAATAAAATGCCTAAGCCTAATAGTAACCAAAACACCCAGCCTAAAGCTCGGTGGTCATAGCGACTTTGTGCTAAAACGCCTAACATGGTCCCAACGACAGTCCCGATCAACAATCGACTACCAAAAATTAGCGTCAATAATTTATACGTGACCTGTTCTAACTGTGCATAATAAGTTTGCCACTGATGATAAGCCGGATTAACCACTAATGGATTGTCCGGCGCATCTACAGTGAAAACTTGTTCTGCTTGCGCCAAAGCCGCGCTTTCTGATTGCCCAGCTGCCATTTGCGCTTGAATGTAATCAATCATGTAACCAGCTAACTCATCTGCTTCAACTAGATGTGTTTTAGGTCGAAAGCGAAATAACCCGTGATAATGGATATCGCTGCCTACTCGTGCACCTAATTGTTCAAAATAGGTCTGTTCATTTTTAACTAAGCGTAAATGCGTTTGTTGACGGGCATAATGTTGAATCGCTGCTTGTGTTGTTTTACTAATGACCAAACTGGAACCTCCTATTTTGCTTCTGCCGCATCAGTATGGTACAAGTTCGTGGTAGTCTGTTCATGATCTTGTGAATACAAACTAGTTGATTTTTTGCCTAAACGCTGCCGTAATTGGGCTAACTTGGCCATACTATCGGTATAATCATAATTTTTCGGTTGGATTGGCTTAAAGCCTTTAGGGGTGTAGAAACGTAATAGATTTTCATTGTTAAGCTGATCAGATAACTTTAACGCAGTGGTGACTTGGTTGCGTTCCCCTTTTACCTGTGCTTTTTGTTGTTTAGACATTTTTTTCACTGGCTGTCCAGTTTTCTGATCATAAATCGTATTGCCAGCCTTGGTATATTGCGGACTCACCCAATCACCATCCCGAAATGGGACAACTTGATCATGTTGTGGCGAAAATACATCTGTACCAAATTGCAAATACCGTTTCGTTTGAATGCCTAACAAATGCTCTAAAGTTGGTAAAACGTCAACCTCGCCAGCGTACTGTGTTTGAATGCCACCTTGATTATACCCCGGAATGTGAATCATGAAGGGAACTCGTTGCATTTGCGCATCATCGTAAGCGTTCCAGTCGTCAGCAGACTTCCCTAATAACGGTGCTAAATCTGGATTACGGCTTTTTGAAATCCCATAATGGTCACCATACAGCACAATAATGGATTTATCATATAAACCAGAAGCTTTCAAATAATTAAAAAATTCTTGAACGGACTGGTCTAAATAATGTGCGGATTGAAAATAATTGTTCACTGAACTATCATCCGTATTTGCTTTTGGAAAATCAACATCTTGGCTATCCATCTCAAACGGAAAATGATTAGTTACCGTAATAAATTTTGTATAAAACGGCTGCTGCAGCTGTTCTAAATACTTAATTGACTCTTGAAAAAGCAACTTATCTTTCAAACCATAACCAATGCTACGGTTCCCTTCAGCATCATAATAGCTTTTATCAAAAAAGTACTGGTAGCCCATATTTTTATAAACATTATTCCGATTCCAAAAACTAGCGACATCGCCATGAAAAACAGCGGAAGAATAGCCTTGCTGTTGCTTTAGAATCGCCGGTGCTGCCTGAAAAACATTATCACTGCCTAATTGTGAAAACAATGAGCCTTCTGGTAGACCATAGGTACTGGTTTCTAACAAGTTTTCTGCATCACTGGTTTTCCCCTGCCCTACTTGATGAAAAAAATTAGAAAAGGCATAAGTTTGCTTGTTATGGTACAACCGATTTAAAAAGGGCGTTACTTCTTTACCATCTAATTTATCATCAATCAAAAATTGTTGAAAACTTTCTAAATGAATGACGATCACATTCCGCCCTTTTGCTAGGCCAAATAGTTTGGGGTTAGGGGCTGCATAGTGTTGCTTAATGTATTGCTGAACCGTCGCTAGGTCTGACGTGTTGGCATCAGCCCGCACTTGATCATTACGGGCTGTTTTGTACGCATCATTAACTGTATAAGCGTCAATACCTAAATATTTAACAATGTAGTTACGATCAAAAGTCCGGGTAAGCAACTGGGGACGGTTCATTTCACCTAGCGTTAAATTAAACGCAAAAAATAAAAGACTAAACGATGTCAACGCCCAAGGTAATCTTCGCGGTAACGGTCGTTTATCCACTTTAATTACCCGTGCCAACAATAAAACCAGCAAAATGATGATATCTAACCAGTACAACACATCATGCGGTTTAGTTAGTGCTAGTGAACTGCCACTGAGACCATTGGAAACTTTTGAAAAACCAGTAATCGTGTTGATGGTCATAAAATCCGTAAATTCACGGTAATAAATGACGTTAAAATACAGCAATGCTGTATTGGCTGTATGTAACAGCAGCAAAAGTCCATAGGACCACCAAGGCTTTTTGACGTACAACGCCAATCCAAAAAGCAATAAGGTGGTAGCCACAGGATTAAGCAGCAATATAAAATATTGATAGACACCGCTAACTCCCAACGAAAAATCGGTGAAATAAGCTAAGAGTGTTTTTAACCAAAATAAGATAACGACTAAACAAAAAAAGCCGCTTCGGTGATTAATTTGTTTCCAACCCGCTGTTAACAAAGCATTCACACTTTCTTTAAAATGGTTTCCTTATAAACAAAAATAGAATGCCATTTTATTTTTATCATGAAATTCCTTGCTTAGATGCAATTAAAGTGCTTGACAAAATAAATTTTACCAGTAAACTAAATGAGGTGCGCATTAGATTACACCTAATTATATTTCAGTATAACAAATCTCACGGCATTCGCTGCAGCAAATGGCGAAACATTAAGCTTTTTTAATTGAATAGGAGATGACAAAAATAACTTTACCCAAACAACACCGCTTTTTAACGCTACTGATGTGCTTCACACTGCTTTTATTAATCTTAAGTGGTTGTGCGCAAA
The DNA here is from genome assembly GCF_001436505.1 of Loigolactobacillus rennini DSM 20253. Classification (GTDB taxonomy): domain Bacteria; phylum Bacillota; class Bacilli; order Lactobacillales; family Lactobacillaceae; genus Loigolactobacillus; species Loigolactobacillus rennini. The sequence continues at coordinate 3,289 of NZ_AYYI01000014.1, forward strand.
AAACAACGACGAAGCACCAAGGCATCACCGTGGTCAGTTCACTTAATTTTTACGGTGAAACCGCCAAAGCCGTTTTAGGCGATCACGGAACCGTACACACGATCGTCACCAATCCCAATACGAATCCGCATGACTTTGAACCTACCACTAAAACAGCGCGTACCGTGGCCCAAGCCGATTTAGTACTAATGAACGGTTTAGGCTACGATGATTGGATGCAAAAACTAGTCGAAGCAAACGACAATCAAGTCGCCACCTTAAACGTAGGCAAAGATATTTGGCATAAAAAAGCTGGCAGCAACGAACACCTTTGGTACCAGCAACAAACCATGCCAAAATTAGCGCGTCGTTTAGCCAAGATTTTTGGTCAGCAAGACCCTAAACACAAAACCGCTTATCAGCGCAATGCCAAAAAGTACATCCGCTCGCTTAAACCGCTTAAAGTCAAACAAGCGCAACTCAAGCAACATAGTCATCACCAAATGGTCGCAGTGAGTGAACCTGTGTTTAATTACGCGCTGGCGGCTTTAGGTTACCGCATCAGCAATGCCCAGTTTGCCCAGGCAATTGAAGAAGGAACCGACCCCTCTCCTGCACAAATCAAAGCCTTACAAACCGACATTAAGCAACGACGGATCGCTTTTTTTGTTGAAAACAAACAATCTAGTGACCAAGTAGTTAAAAATTTGGTTCAATTAGCCAAACGGCACCAAGTTCCAGTGCTAAAAGTGACCGAAACCTTGCCACAAGGGTTAAACTATCAACAATGGATGCTGCAACAATATCAGCAACTGGCTAAAATTCAGCAAAAGCAAGCACATTAAATCACATCTCTAGAACGCCGCATGTAAGGAAGGTTGTTATGACGCAAAAACCACTTTTAACTTTAGATCACTTAGCCGTTCGTTTCCCAGACCGGCAAGTTTTCCAAGATTTAAACCTCACGTTAGATCACGGCCACTTTCTCAGCATTGTAGGAGAAAACGGTGCTGGTAAAACCACTTTAATCCGCACACTACTGCACCAACTAAAGCCTAGTGCCGGTACCGTACGCTTTTTCCCTAACCGTAAAGCCATTAAAATTGGGTATGTACCGCAATTTCGTAATTTAGATAAAGAATATCCGCTGACCATCCGCGATTTTATCAGCTTAAATTTAAGTGGCATCCGCCTACCTTGGCTATCCCGTAAAGAACGGCACGCCATTAATCAAGTCATTCAGCAAACTAATCTTGCTGCCATCGCTCAGCGACCACTAGGAATGGCTTCTGGTGGGGAAAAACAGCGCGCTTACTTGGCTCAAGCTTTGGTAGAAAAGCCAAATTTACTGATTTTAGACGAATCCACTGCCAGTTTAGATAACGTGATGAAATACGATCTTTTGGAATTGGTTAAAAAAATCAACCGAGAACAAAAATTAACCGTCATCTTTGTTACTCATGATTTACCTTTGGCTAAACAGTATGCAGATGAATTTTTATTGTTGCAACGACAAGGCTACCAAACGGGGCCCATCGCTAATTTACCTGAGGATGCGCTAGTTAGTGCACAACATGGAGGTGCTGCTCATGTTTAGTCTCCCGTTCATGCAAAATGCTTACTTGGCAAGTACCTTTATCGCCATTATCAGCGGAATTATCGGTGTTTTCGTGATCGCCCGCAACATGTCTTTTTTAACCCATACCTTATCTGAAATTGGTTTTGCCGGCGCGGCCTTTGGAATCTTTGCGGGCTGGCCGCCATTAAACGGGATGCTCTTTTTCACCATTATCAGTTCGGTGATTGTAGGTCAATTAAGTGTCAAAGCTGACCGTCGTGAAGCTTCCATTAGTGCGATCTCAAGCTTATTCATCGGTTTGGGAATTTTATTTCTGTCGCTGACGGATAAATCCTCTAGCTACGCGACCAGCATTTTATTCGGTAGTATTATCGGGATCAGCCGCGCAAATGTGTGGCAAGTTGCACTTTTATCCATAGTAGTATTATTGATAGTTGCAATTATCTACCGCAACTTAAAATTTGATTCTTTCGACCCTGTCGGCGCCCGGGTAAAGGGATTATGGACCAACACATTATCGATTATCTTTTTAATTCTGTTGGCGCTGTCAGTCAGTGTTGCCGCGCAAATTGTTGGCTCATTACTAATTTTCGTTCTGCTTACCTTGCCGGCCGCTAGCGCTCGTTATTTTGCCCATACTGTTAGCAAAATGATGCTCGTCGCAGTTATCCTTTCTTTAGCTGGCGTTTGGGGCGGCCTTTACTTAGGTTACTTAACCAATTGGCCTGTTAGTTTTTTCATTGCTACCATTGAATGCCTGTTTTACTTAGCAGCATTAGGCTACAATCGTTTGCGGCAAGGTTAGTACGTGCAATCATAAAAGCCACCTGGAAAGAAGTTTAATTTCTTGCTAGGTGGCTTTTATGCTGCATTGCCTTTGTAAACGTGCTTTAACAGGCAATTATTTCCGCTTGCCATGTTTCAACTTGGCGGTTTTCGCCTTAGTTGAATGGTCAACGCCTGGAACATCAGAGATTTTCGGTACGAAAATCCTCCTTAATTGTGGAATAGTAGTTACAACAGCCAAAACATTTGCTTCGCAAATAACTTGGCTGTTTAGACTAATGCTGCTTTAATATTTTTATCTGTCGTCACTGCTGTAAACGTGCTTTAACAAGCAGCTGTTTCCGCTTAGCTACAGACAGGCAACCATTTGCTGCGCAAATAATTACCTGTCTTAGGCTAATGCTCAACAGCTAAGCGCTTGTTAAAGCACTCTTTATAACACTATTGGTCTTGTTATTTTTTTGCTGCCGGCTATTACTAAGCCGAAGTCATTTTCTTGTAGTGGCTGCTTCACGCGCATGCCGTTTTGCGCCAGGATGGTGAACGGGTAATTCATACTGACTGCCACTTTTAAGTACTGATTAACAATGGTTTTGCCCATTCGGCCGTTAATGTAGATGCGCAAGCCCGGATAACGTCGTAATACATTGCGAACCAATTGTTCTGCTTTAGCCGTTCGCAATTGCCCTACCGTCAGCGCTAGTGCAACGCGGTCACGGTAATTGCCTAAAAAGGCACGTTTTTCATCTGGTTTTAATTGCGGCGCTCCGAACACATGACTCTTTAAATAATCTTGAATATCCTCTGCCATGACGCAGCCTCCTTTTAATTTAAGCTTCCATCAGACTAGTTTACGTTCAAACACTTCACATGTTACAATAGCTTTGCGACAAATCTATTTGAATGCAGGCTTTGTCACAAATTCACTTCCTGCATTCACGTCAAAGCCTATTTTACCGCAAAATGTGCTTTAGGCGTAAAGGAGCGATTCATCTAATGAGCACGAAGAAACGTATTTCCCAATAATTGACCGTAACTTTAAGTCAGCAGCGCTTGGTGGCCGCTAGATTGTTAAATCAATTCTAACAACGGACTGATTTAAACGATTAGTTGTCACACTAGCGCTCTCTGGAGGAAATATGCAAAAAATTGAATCAACAAAAGTGCTAATTGGTGGCGTTAGTCAAAATCAACCTTATTTTGAAAGTGATTTAGCCGAATTAGCAGAGTTAACTAAGGCCAACAATATGCAAGTTGTAGGCACAGTTCGGCAAAATCTCGACCATGTGGTCACAGCAACTTATTTTGGTAGTGGTAAATTAGCTGAGATCAAAGCTTTAGCTGCTGAAAAAGATGCGCAGTCACTAATTTTAAATGACGAGTTGAGCCCATCGCAAATTCGAAACTTAGAACAGGATTTGAAGTTGCCGATTATCGACCGGACACGTTTAATCTTAGCAATTTTTGCCAACCGCGCCAAAAGTCGGGAAGCAAAGCTGCAAGTTCAAATTGCGCGGCTGCAATATGAATTACCTCGACTAAGAATTGGTGAAGAAGCTAACTTCATGCAACAAGGCGGCGGTCCAGGCTTTGCCAACCGTGGTAGTGGTGAAACCAAGCTGGAAATGAACCAGCGGACCATTAAAAATAAGATTAGCCAGTTATGGCATGAATTAAAAGCCATGAACGTTTCCCAACAAACCAAACGGCAACAACGGCAGCGGACTAACATCCCAACCGTCGCGTTAGTCGGTTACACCAATGCGGGGAAATCGACCACCATGAATGGGCTGTTACGCCTGTTCAATCCAGACACCGCTAAAACAGTTTTTGAGCGTGACATGTTGTTTGCAACTTTAGACACTAGCGTTCGGGAGATCACACTACCCACTAATCAGAAGTTCCTGTTAAGTGATACCGTTGGCTTTATCAACAAATTACCAACTCAGTTAGTAAAAGCGTTCCGCTCCACTTTAGCCGAAGCTGCAAATGCCGATTTATTAGTCCAAGTCATTGACTTCTCGGATCCACATTATGAAGAAATGGCAAAAGTGACCAACGCAACCTTACGTGAATTGCAGATTGCCGACATTCCGATGATTTATGCTTATAACAAGGCAGATCGTAAACCTGGTACGCAATTTCCACTACAAACTGGGGAACACGACTTAGTTTACGCCGCAAATGATCAAACATCATTAAAATTACTGGCGGAAATGATTGCCAAAGCCTTATTTTCTGATTTAACACAGGTTGCTTTCAACATTCCATTTACTGAAAGCAAATGGGTCGCTTATTTGAATCAGCACGCACATGTATTAAGTCAGAATTACTCTGCTAACGGTACACAACTAACGGCGGAAGTCACCTCAACCGACCGCCAACGCTTAGCCAAATACGTGGTGAACCGGTAAAAATGTTTCACAACTATTAAACTCATTTGGTAAGACCTGATGCAGTTTTAAAAAGAAGTAATCGTTATTCACGATTGCTTCTTTTTTTATTGTACACTGTGTACTGAATTTCCTCTAAATTAGTAGCTAAACTAACCGAGGTCTGGCCCAGTTAAGTGCGACCACGTTTTTTACCATCATTAGCATTGATGATTTAATAGTACCTGCTGTGCTAACTGCTGCATAACCCGTTGACAGCGGGTTAAATCAGCAATTTCAACATACTCATCTGGTTTATGGGCACGTTGAAGATCTCCCGGGCCATAGGATAAACAGTTCACGTTCTTCAACTGCCCGACGATGACAGCTGTATCAGAATAGCCAGTGAAAACACCCATTTTGGCTGGTCGTTTCGTCACTTCTTTAACAACCGTTTTTAAGTTAGCCAATAATGGGCTGGCTAAATTTTCTTCAATCGGCGGTCGGTCACCATCAACGATCATATCCACTTTTAATCCTGGAAACTCATTTTTAGTGTGAGTAATTTCTTGTTTAAACAGCTGCAATACTTTTTGCGTCGTCAGTGGCGGGACCAACCGTAAATCCACCCACACCTTCGCTTGATCGGGCACCACGTACGGGCGGTATCCGCCTAGCATTTTACCAAAAGTAATGGTGGTCAGTCCAAGTTTAGGGTGTGTTGGAAAAGCTTGAACTTGTTGTCGAATCGCCGTCATCAGTTGTGCTAACGCTGCATTAGCGTCAATACCTTGTTCAGGTGTACTGGCATGAGCAGTCATACCATGAGCCACCAACTGAATCCAAGTCCGACCTTTATGGGCCATTCGAATTAAACCATTAGTGGGTTCGCCATCTAAAACCCAATCTTCTGGTCCGACCCAACCAGATTGAATTGCTTTTTCTGAACCACGCATATAATCTTCTTCATCTACTGATGCAATGAATACAAAATCGTGCCGCAAAGGTTGCCCAGCAGCAACTGATTGAGCGATTGCCGCAAATGCTAATAACGCGCTGGCCAATCCACCTTTCATATCGCAAGCACCACGGCCATACAAGCGGCTACCCTTGATTTCTCCGGACAAGGGCCGTGTTTGCTGCCAATCATCCCCTAAAACCACTGTGTCCTGATGGCAAATATAAACTAAAGCAGGGTGCGCTGTCTGACCTTTTAGCCAAGCATGCACGTTATAACGTTTAGGCAACACCTCATCCGTTTCAACCTTAGCTCCCGGTGCATGTTGTTTCAGCCAAGCATTGATAAATACCGCAATTTTTGTTTCATATGCCCCTGGGTCACTACTATCAATTTGAACTAATTGGCGTGTCAGCCGCGTAACGTCATCCAAAAAGACATCAACTCCTTTCTCGTTGTGTTTATCTTCATTATCTGCTTTTTAACAAGCGCTTTCAATCCCATTAGTCTTCAGCAGTCACTTCGGCTAAGCCATGCATTAACTGTTTAATCCGCGGCACAAATAAAACTAAAATAAATCCAGCAATCACGCTGACACTACCGATAGCAAAGAAATAGGAAATTTCGGTTGTCGGTGAATAGTAGCTGACTAATTGCGAGTTAAAAGCCTGTCCCACTGCATCTGCCAAAAACCACATGCTCATCATCTGAGACCTAAAAGCAGCCGGCGCCAATTTGGTAGTGGTTGACAAACCAATCGGTGAAATGAAGCATTCAGCAATTTCCACCACTAATGCGGATGCGATCAGCCAAAACGGGCTGACCCGACCTGCCGTACCGTGCAGCAAACCTGGTAACGTCATCAGCAAATATGAACAGCCTGCCAAGATTAAACCGATGGCAAATTTACCTGCAGATGATGGCTGACGCTTCCAATGCTGGATCAACCAAGTAAATCCGGGCATTAAAATCGTAATAAAAAACGGATTTAACGCTTGAAAATTAGACGAATGCAACTGCAGCGCCCCGATATGTAAAATTGTTCGGTCTTCCGCAAATAAAGTCATCACCACAGACCCAGATTCTTGAATCCCCCAAAATAGGACAATGGCGATAAATAGCGGAATATAGGCTAAAACGTGCTTTTTCTCTTTTGCCGTCACTTTTTTACTAGTCAACATCACCGTAAAATAATAGAAGGGTAACGCGACTGCAATAATGGTAATTAATAGAATAATCGCATCAATGGTCAATTTACCCATACCAGCTAAAACAACTAAAATGATGGCTAAACTGCCCATACCTAACGCAATTAACCGCAAAATTTTTTGCCGTTCAGTTGGTGTGATCGGATTACTAGGCTTTTTAGCCGCAGCGCTTAAATGGTTCCGGCCACGATAATACTGAATTAAACCAAACAACATCCCAATGGCTGCTAGTGAAAAGCCAACGTGAAAACTATAGCCTTGGCCAATACTACCCACCACAATGGGCGCAATGAACGAGCCAAAATTAATCCCAAACACAAAAATAGTAAAACCGACATCCCGATTTTGATCTTCTTCGCTATAAAGTAAGCCAACCATGTCTGACACATTAGGTTTTAAAAAGCCTGTTCCCACGACAATTAACGCAATTGAAACAAATAACGCCCAAGCACCGCTGGGAAATGACAACACAATGTGACCCAGCATAATTAAAACCCCACCGTACAAAACGGTCTTAAAACTACCCAGCAAACGATCGCCAACCCAACCGCCTAACACCGCAGCAAGATAAACTAACGAGCCATAAATTGCCATGATAGAAGACGCAGTTCCTTTTTCTAAACCCAAACCACCTTGAGTGACCTGATAATACATGTAAAACAATAAAATCGCGCGCATACCATGATAGCTAAAGCGCTCCCACATCTCGGTGAAAAATAGCGTCGATAACCCCCAAGGCTGCCCTAAAAATTTGCGTTCTTTTCGTTTCATTTTTCCACTTCCCACTCCTTTAGCATTACATGATCATAGTTTCACAATAATGAGATTACAAATACATCTGTCACCACTTTAGGCTGTTGTGTCCTGGTTGTCAACAAATTTTTAGTCTAGCTAAAATTAATTTAGCTTGCATTATCCTTGTCATATAAGCAAAAAATTGATGATTGAGTTTGAATCAGATTGACGTTCATTTTAATTTCGCATAAGCTTCAACTGTAATCGTTTTCATTATTATTGTGATAAAACAAACGAAAGGAAACAAACTAGCATGACAACTTATCAAAAAAAGACTCACGACTTTGTTGAATTAACCCCGGCTGGCATTAAAAAAATTCAAACATACCCGAATAATGTTTATAACGATGAAACATGTCCCATAGGTGGTAAACACCGAACTTGGAATGCTTTTTCCTTTGCCTCTTTGTGGGTGGGAATCATTGTTTCAATTCCTGTCTACATGTTGGCAAGTGGCCTTTTATCCGGTGGAATGAATTGGTGGCAAGCCATATTTACCATCGTTTTAGGGCACGGGCCAGCGGTGCTTCTTGGCCATTTTGGAACCAAATATAGCACTAATTTTCCCTTATTATCCAAATTCGCATTTGGACCAAAGGGTAACGTTTTGCCAACCTTAGTCCGTGGTATTCTCGGCTGTTTTTGGTTTGGCATTCAGTGTTGGATCGGTGGTACCGCCATTCACTCAATTCTTTCTGTCCTTTTACCCGCCTTTTCTAACCTGCCATTTAATCATTACATTGCGTTTTTTCTTTTTTTGTTTATCAATGTCTATCTTGGTTTAAAGGGCTCAGGCTTCATTAAATTTATTGAAAATTATCTTGCCATCATTTTGATTGTACTATGCTTCATTGTCATTGTCTGGGCAAGCACTTTGGCAGGCGGCTTTTTTAATGTTTTCAATAATGCAGTTGCCCAAAGCGGTTCGGGCAACTTTTGGTCCATTTTCTGGCCATCGCTGACCTCAATGATCGCCTTCGATAGCACCATTGCTTTAAACATGTCTGATTTCACCCGCCACGCAAAATCACAAAAATCGCAAGTGATCGGACAATTAATTGGTTTGCCGTTTACCACCTTATTCATCGTTTTAGTCGGTATTTTTGGTTCAGTTGGTTCCAAAATTGCGTTTGGAGAAGCCATTTGGGAGCCAGCCACACTCATTAGTAAATTTAATAATCCCATTGTGGTAGTTACCTTTTCTTTAGTCATTGCTGGTGCGGTGCTCACAACAAACGTTGCAGGTAACTTGATTCCTGCTGGCATTGTTTTTTCTTCATTATGGGGAAAAGTAGTTAAATACAAGCGTGCGATTCTAGCCGTCGGTTTATTTGGCATCGTGACGCGTCCGTGGGTTATCATTAAAAATCCCGCTAATTACTATAATTTCATTAATACAATCGCAACGGTTTTAGGACCTATGACTGGTATTTACATGGTGATGTATGCTAAACCCCTTAAAAAGCAACTGAATATAGTTGATTTGTTCCGACGAGATGGTGGCGCCTACTATTACACTAATGGCTGGAACATTAAAGGTGTCTTTATTCTGGCATTAGTCACATTAGTAGTTTTACTGGGTAAATTTATCCCTGCCTTACAAGTTCTTTACAATAGTAGTTACATCATTGGTGTGCTAACTGCATCACTATTATATTTAATGCTTGACCACACTCAAGCTATCTGGACCCCGCGGCCTGAAGATTAAAACCAGCCTGCTGCAACCGGCAGGCTGGTTTTAGTGTGATTTTTATTTCTCATCCCGATTTATACTAGCAACGAAGTTTGCCAAGCTAACTGATTTAACTGAATTTGATCTAACATCTGTGCTTGTTTAGCATTAAAAACTAGATCTGCCTGCGGATAAACTTTTGCAGCAGTCGGCTTGATTGGCCGGAGCCGGTGATTAGTTAACATTAAAAATAGTCCAGGTCGTACCACTTGGCGCAATGAATTAGATTCACAAATCACTGCCGCATCAGCAGGAATTTGATTCAAAAATGTATTAAAGCCAGCCAGTAAGTGATCAGTGAACGCTTTTAATAGGAAAACTTGTTCACAACCAGCAGCTAATAAACGCATGGTATCTTTTTGGCCTTTTAGTTGTTTTTCCTCGGTTAATTCATAGCCAGAATCAATACTGGTACAAATACCGCAGCCCACACCGCCACGTTGACATTTTCCACGTTCACCTGTGATCGTCACTATTTTCAGCCCCACTAAGCGGTGCTGCTGTTTAAAGCGCTGGATTAACGCTGTTGCAACAACTGTTTTGCCACTATTGCGACCAGTCGAGCCAATTTGCAATAAGCGCGGAACGTTTAATGCTGGATTCACGGTAACCACCTACCTTTACCAGATTTTGAAGTAAAAAAGAAACACCAGTTGGTTAATTCAAAACGAATACTGGTCATTTTAAGCTTAATAATTTTTTTGAATCCTTAAATTTTTTGTCTCAATTTTATTATAAAGCGCTTTCAAAAATAGTCAAGCACCTTTAATTAGTACAAAAGCAATCTGCAATAAATCATTCTGAAAATGACTTACCACAGATTGCTAATTATTGGTAATACTTCAAACTTTAAATCAATCAGTCAAAAATTTCGTAACCTGCCGTAACATGACAGTACGAGCTGGGCCTTCAAATAAATGGTTGCCGCCTGGAATTTGGCGCAACACACTATTTTGATAATGCGCGCGAAACTGTTCCGAAGTTTGTGGCGGAACCAATTCATCCGCTGTCCCATGTAATAAGCAGACTGGTCCGTGGTATTGAGCTGCCGTTTCAAAAATCGGCAGTGTGCGCGCTGTCCGCAAGTAAAATCCGCCGACTTGTCGGTGCCGGAATGGGATTTGGTCGGGAATGTGCTGGGGATCATAACTTAACCCGTGTTGCCGCAAGCCATCATGTTTGACCGTAGCAGCTGGCGCCAGCAATACTAATTTATTGATGTATTCTGGATAATAACCGGCTAACATACTGGCCACCACACCGCCTTGCGAGTGCCCCACTAGGTAAATAGGAGCAGCTGGTAGCTGAAAGCGGACATAATCCAAAGCAGCTTTCGCATCAGCGATTTCATTTAAAACCGTCATATCAGAAAAATTGCCTTCGCTTTTACCGTGACCATTAAAATCAAACCGCACAGTAGCAATCTGATGCGCATTCAACTGGTGAGACAGTTCATAAAGCAAAGACGTTTTACTGTAGCCTAAATTTCCGGTAAAGCCGTGCATCAAAATCGCAACGCCTTGATTCGTGGCCGTTGCTCTTTCGTAGCGGCCATACAATTTTAAGCCATCACGTTTAAGTGTAATGTCCAACTCATGTCGCTCCTTTTGTTCAAGCTAATAATTGGTAGATTTGCTGGCTGATTGCTTCAGGCGTTAACGTATCCGTCACAATAGCGTGAGTTGCTACTTGTTCGTACAACGCTAACCGGCGCTGCCACAACGCCCGCACCGCAGCCGGGCCTTGTTGCAATAGCGGCCGGGTGGTATCACCTTTTAGCCGAGACAGCACCGTTTCAGGCAGTACTTTTAAATAAATCACCGGAATATGGGTTTGCTTTAACATCGCCCGGTTAGCAGCCGTTTCGACCACGCCGCCGCCAGCAGATAAAACCCCTTTTTTTGCTAAAGCTTGCTGCAAGGCTTGCGTCTCCCACTGACGAAAAATTGTTTCACCCGCTTGAGCAAAAATTTGCGGAATGGACTGGCCCACTAAGGTAATGATCTCATCATCTAAATCAATGTGTGGCCGCTGATAGTTTGTTGCTAACACTTGCCCCACAGTTGTCTTGCCTGCACCCATAAAGCCAACTAAAATCACATCTAGCATGTTTTGTGCTCCCTAAATAAAATTAACTATTGTTTTTAACGTCGCAACCGACACTTCTAATTGTCAGTATAGCGCAAATGGTATTTTTTCTGTAGGTGATTATTGTTGGTTTTGTGATATATCAAATGGTGTCGTAATCATCATTGTTTCAAGCTGGCGTGATACAGTATGTATTAGCAGATTGAATTACAACGTATTCAATTGCAAAAATCAAAATGCTGCCGCTTTTATCATTGGCTAATGCCCAATACCAAAAATGAAATCGAAGTCACTACAGCACATGGGATTTAGAAATTTGCTTATCGTTATAATAAGTAACATTTGAAGAAAGTGTGACTTTTCTCCGTTTTGTTCGTGAAAGTCATT
>NZ_AYYI01000089.1 GCF_001436505.1 Loigolactobacillus rennini DSM 20253
CTATACAATTCAGAAATCTTTTATGCATTTACACAAAATATTTTACGCTCTCAATTAAACTAATTACATAGGCAACACTGTATGACAAAGTAACAGTTATAATTAAAGCAAGAGCAACAAGAAATATTAATTCAATTTTAGAATCTAGTAAAATTAATTTTTTAATTTTAGACAAAATACCAAAAAAACGTATACTTACAAAAGCTACCCCTAAAATCAGTAACACACCAACAGTTAGTCCGTTTTGCTGAAAAGCATATAAAAAAGGAAGAATAAAGGATATATAAATTATTGCAACCGTAAATAAGCAAATAGGAACAATCATGATACTTTCAGTAGTAATACCTTTGAAAAATAAAGATATCACTAAAAAAAATAGTCCATTCAGTATAGCAGTTACAGCACAGACAATGATAACAAATAGATATCTTGCAAGAACACTTATAGATTTTTTTATAGATAAAGTTGTTAAAAAATTTATCCAGCTGTTTTTATTATCGGATAGAAAGAGTGATTGAATGCTATTAATCATTATCATTGATACCAATGTTGCTACTATCCAACTATCACTTTTTAGAAAAATTATGGCTATAATTAAGGAAAAAGATACACTTAACAAATAGCTTTTTTTGAACCACTTATCACGCAGTTGATAATAATCTTTTAACATTAATCCAAGCATATTTATTCACCTAACTTCACCTTTTTTATTGTCTCTTCAAAGAGTTTCTCAAGGTTTTCTGCCCCAAAGTCTTGCACACTTTTTTCCAAAATAATTTTTCCATGGTCTAGCAAGTCAAAACGAGTACAGATTTCTACAACATCACTCAAATTATGGGTGGTGATTATTACTGCACGGTCATTTTGGTCTACATATTTTTTGATTAGTCGCAGCACTTTTCGGCGCATAAGCGGGTCCAGGCCACTAGTTATTTCATCTAATAACAATAAATCCGGATGATGTGAAATAGAAATGCATAAGTTTAGTTGCATTTTCATTCCTTTGGAAAAATTAGATATCGGTATTTTAATAGGTAAATGAAGTGTTCTAATATAAGACCAAAAAGCTTGAATATCCCAGTTTATGCCAATGTTTTGAAATACGTGTTCCAACTGAATTATGTTTAGTTCTTCAGGAAATGGAATGCTGTCAAAGCAAAATCCCAATTCTTTAAAATCTTTTTTAATAGTCCCAAAATCTATCTTATTGATTCCCCCAATTGATTTTAATAGTGTGGTTTTTCCAGCACCATTTTCACCAATTAAACCAATGATTTCTTTTTCCTTTGCTTGAAAATTTATGTCGCTCAATATAAAATCATCGTATTTTTTCTTGACTTGACTCATACTCACCTTAGTCATACACATTATTCTCACTCCTTGATAATTAATCTGTATGCTGTTTAATTAGTTGGTATACAAAAGACAATATCACTGTAATTATTGCACATACATAAGTTATAGTACTGAGGCCCTTAAAGAAAAATGCAATTATTGTCGCTAACAATACAATAATTGTAATGACACGTACTAACACATCTAAATTCTTCATAATTAATCTCCTAACAACCATAAGGCTAATTCTGGGGTAACAAAAACTTCAATTATTGCTGCAAGAAACAAAAGACAGTAAGCTCTTATTATATTAATTTTCATGTGATTAACATGTGTTACAGCATATACTAACAATACATAGGAAGTTATTTCAATAACACCATGTGGTAAGAGTAGAACGACACTTTGAAAGATTGGTAATTGACCACATATCAGACCAACATTAAAGCCATTAACGCAAAAGAATATAATACTTACTATATTTCCCAAAAAGGAGAGCGTAAAATATTTTGTGTAAATGCATAAAAGATTTCTGAATTGTATAG
>NZ_AYYI01000090.1 GCF_001436505.1 Loigolactobacillus rennini DSM 20253
CCTTTATGGGTTTTTCTGTCCACTAATATGTTCAACTTAAATTTTACAATCTACCATTTATAAAAGCAGTTTATTAGTTATAACGCGTGACTAGTGTTAAATTGATCGTAATGAGAGCGCTACAATTAAACAAAGTTGTTTTTTCTTGACTAGGATCAATTTATAACTGATGAGATTGCGTTATCTTTAGATTATCAACAGGTAACGTCAAAAGTTCTATGAAAACCGTGGTTCAGGAAGGGGTGTGACTGCTAC
>NZ_AYYI01000015.1 GCF_001436505.1 Loigolactobacillus rennini DSM 20253
AGCAGTCACACCCCTTCCTGAACCACGGTTTTCATAGAACTTTTGACGTTACCTAAAATCATTATTAGTGGGATGAATCTTAGCGAAGGACTATTTAGAATTAGTACTAATACGATTAAAGACTATCATGGTCACTCTTAAAAAACAATTGCAGTCAAACTAATCTATCTTTTTAATCAATTAATTGATATGTTTTTCTTACGCTATCCTTAGCTAAAAACGCTAAAAATTTTGTCACTAATTCACTATGGGAGGTTCTTTTATTATAAACTGTATAAATAACTCTAGTTCGACTAGGAATATCTAATGGCACTTTAACCAAATCAAATGGCTGTAGAAATGATGTGTTCGCACAAACACCAATTCCTTGACCAGAAGCAACTAAACCAGCAATTCCAACTTCATCAATAGATCTTGTATCAACTGCCGCTGGTTTAATACATTTAACTACATTATTTGCAATTGTTTCACCTAAAGGAATGTCATTTGTGTATGTTATTATTTTCTGATTATTTAACTGGCTTAATTTAACTTGCTCCAAATGTGCCAAAGGATGTTCTTTTTGTAATAGAATTATAATATCTTCCGTATAAAATGGTGTGAAATGCAAACCTTCATAACCGCTTTTATAAGAAGAAATTCCAATGTCATACCGCCCATCTTGAATTCCTTCTAAAATTGGAATAGAGGCTTTACTGAATAAAATAAAATGGGCTGTTTCATTAATATTCTTTTTGAAATCTCGTACTGTTTTAGGCAAGGTAGTCCCAAATGTTGTCGGTAAACACGCAACACGAAGTGTATTAGCAGGCTTTGCCAACATTTTATTGGCTTCTGCAATTCCTTGATCTAACGTATCCAGTGTGTTACAAACTGTCTTATAGATTAATTGCCCGTACTTAGTCAGTTCAATTTGATGCCCCCTTTTATTAAACAATTTGCCACCTAAATCTTCTTCAAATGCCTTCATGGAATTACTTAAGCTTGGCTGACTAATAAACAATTTACTGGCTGCTTTAGTGTATTGTTTTTCGTCAACAATAACACGAAAATATCGCAATTGATTTAAGTTCATAATTGTTATCCCCATTCTAAACAAATAAAATTAACCGTAACAATAATGCATGTTTAAAAGTTAGGCAACAATTGTACTAAAAGACAACGAGTTTTTAAAAACCTAACTTACATGAATGTGGAATGGCATTATTTGTTAAATCTGATTTTATAACCTGGTTAAAATGGCGTACAGTTATGAAAGTTAAGTAATTCACATATACTTATATAATAACGCTTTCACATTTAAATATAAACCAATTATGTTTTTAGCAATCAAGTAAAAGCACCATTAAAACAACCTATCGCTGACAAACAAAAAAACTCAGTGCTTCATTGCACTGAGTCAAAAATCTTTAAGATGCCGCGGTTTGTTGGTCATCAGCAAATTCAATTTTAATTGTTTTAGTTAGTAGATCAGCGTAACTATATGAAACTCTTTCAAAGGCGTTTTCTTCTTGGTCTAGGTCGATGACGAAAACAGAAGGGTAAGTTTCATGTAATGTGCCTTTGCGCTTAGTCACCTTTTTACGACCTGCTTGGGCGATGACCATCATCTTTTCTCCGATTTTACTATCGAGATTTGCTTTAATGCTCGCTAGTGTAATTGGCATCTGCTTCACCTCTTCTTAAGATAGAGACTAGTATAGCATAAATCAAATAAATTTGCAATTATACCACAAGCTATTATGTTACGCAACAAAAATCAACAATAAAATTCTAAAGATTTGGATTGTCCCCGATAGCATTCGTTAAGCGGACAAAATCAGTAACTGACAATCGTTCTGCACGTACCCCGGGGTCAATATCCACTTGCTTTAAAACAGCAGTTAACGCTTCTTTAGTGGCTGCTGTTTTGCCAAAAAGTGCTAATAAGTTATTCCACAAACTTTTGCGCCGTTGTGCAAAACTACCTTTGACAACGCGCGTAAATAGTTGCTCATCAGCAGCAATATTGATTTTATTTTGACGGCGAGTCAAAGAAACAATTGCCGAATCAACTTTAGGCTGTGGCATAAAGGCTGTCTTAGGCACTGTCAGTGCTAATTTAACCGCCATTTGGTACTGAATGGCTATTGATAATGACCCATAAATTTTGCTGCCAGGTGCTGCTGCCACTCGGTCTGCCACTTCACGCTGCATCATCACCACAATCTGGCTAAACGCCACACCACTTTCAAGTAAGCGCAATAAAATTGGTGTGGTAATGTAATAAGGCAAATTAGCCACTACTTTAATGGCATGTTGGCCATCAAAATTTTGACGGATTAAAGTTGCTAAATCACTTTTTAAAACATCTTGGTTGAGGACTTTCACATTGGTGTAGGTAGCTAAAGTCTCTTTCAATACGGGCAATAATCGCTGATCAATTTCAAGTGCTAAAACTTGGTGAGCATTTTGGGCTAATTGCTCCGTCAAACTGCCAATACCAGGACCAATTTCCAAAACATCATCCGCCGAGCTTAAATTAGCAGTCTGCGCAATGTCCTGCAAAATTGTCGGTGCCGTTAGAAAGTTTTGCCCTAAACTTTTTTTAGACGTTAACCCATATTTTGCCAAAATTGCATGTGTCCGTCCCGGATCACCAATCGGCACTTGCTTATTTATCATTCAATGCTTCCTCTCTGTCCACTTGCGCAACAGCTTGCTTAAAAGTAGCTAAAGTAATGCGAAATAACTGCAACCGTTTATACAGTTGTTTCCCATTGGGATAGCCAATATGCAGTAAATCGCCTAACCGATGCCGTCGTTGTTGTGCATGTTCATCTACCACGAGACGTGCTCGCCACAAATCTTGTCTTGAAATTAGTACTGGTGTCGCTGCAGTTGCTGTTGTATATAAATTGGCTAAAGCCGCTAAAATAGCTTGATCACTAGCATGCTCTACACCTAAGCTGCCGTGTTGCTGGGTTGGTTGTGCTTGTTTTGCAGGTAAAAAAGCTTGTTTAACACCTGGCACAGCATCAGCGATCAAATGGCGGATTCGTTCACCGGGTACATCCGGATCAGTGAGCACGATCACACCACGCTTTTCCTGTGCTAAAGCAATTTGATTCAACACCACTTGGTCTATTGCCGCACCATTGGTTTCAATGGTATCTGCTGCAAGTACTTCATGCAGCCGTTTGGTATCATCCCGACCTTCCACGACGATGACTTCTTTAATTTTATCTTTCATCATGCTTGCACCTTAAAAAATTGAATTGTGTTTTGATAAGTTTGATCTGCAATCTCTGTCACACTAGTATGACGTAATTTAGCAATTGCCTCCACCACATAACGTGTATATCCAGGTTCATTTTGTTTGCCTCGATATGGCGTTGGCGTCAAATAAGGTGCATCCGTTTCAACCAATAACCGGTCAATTGGAATAGCACGTGCTGCTTGGTGTACTAGTGGCGCATTTTTAAAACTGACGACACCACTAAAGGAAATCATCATTCCCAAATCTAAAAATTTTCGCAACCATTCTGTACTGCCATTAAAGCTATGCATGATGCCGCCATAACGCTCCACATGCGCTGCCTTAAGGATCGCATAGGTATCTGCCATTGCATCCCGTGTATGAACTGAAATTGGCAAATGATAAGCTTGCGCCAACTCAATTTGCTTACGGAATAAATTTTGTTGCTGTTGATGGTGTTCTTGATCCCAATGGTAATCCAGACCAATTTCGCCCAGTGCGACAACTTTGGGTTGTTGTAATTGTGCTGCTAGTTTTTCTTCTTCCTTTGCCGAATAAGTGAGAACATCTTCAGGATGCCAGCCAATAATGGCATACAAATTAGAAAAACGATGTGCCAGCGCCAAAGCACCTTGATTAAGTTGCGCATTAGAACCAACAATTGCCATTTTAGTGACACCTAACTGCCGGGCATGCTCAATATAAGCTGCTTCTTGACCGGCAAAAGGCGTATCGTTTAAATGCGTATGTGAATCAAAAATCTGCATAAAGTCCTCCTTGGCTTGACACCACTTATCCGACAATAGCACCGGCAGGAATTGTAGAATCAACTGTCAACAACGTGACTTTGCCTGCCGCTTCAGATGACAGTAGCATACCTTGACTAATCTGTCCCCGCAATTTGCGCGGCTTCAAATTTGCCACAATAATGACATGTTTGCCCACCAATGACGTGTAATCAGGATAGAATTCAGCAATACCAGACACAATTTGCCGATCAGCACCATCACCAGCATCCAATCGAAATTGTAACAATTTATCTGCACCGGCAACTTTTTGGACTTGCTTAATCACAGCAACTTTTAGCTCTACTTTATCAAAGTCCGCAAACTTTAATTGTTTTTTAGTCGACGCTAATTTAGTCTGTGTTGGATCCCAACTAGCTGTCGTTTTTTTCTTTGCTTGATCCTTTTTATTTGTACCAACAGTTAGTTTCATCTGCGCTTTAATGTAGGCAATTTCATCGTCCATTTTCAACCGTGGAAAAATTGGTTTGCCTTTAGCAATCACTTTAACATTAGCTGGAAAATAACCAAATTTAAACTGCCGAGCATTGGCATCTGCAAAATCTAAGCCTAATTGTGCAAAAATTTTCTTTGGTGCATGAGTCATCACTGGTTGCAATAGCAAAGCGACAATGCGCAAGCTTTCAGCTAGGTGGCCTAAAACACTGTCCAATTGTTTTTTAGCCGTTGGTGTTTTTGCTAAACGCCAAGGTTCTGTTTCGTCTATATACTTGTTAGCCCGGCCAATTAAACGCCAAACTTCCGCTAATGCATCAGAAAAATGCAGTTCATCCATTAATTTAGCGTAATTTTTCAGCACTTCATTAGCTGTTCCCACTAAATCAGCATCATAATCGGTAATATCAGTGGTAATGGGTGGTACCATTCCTTGGTTGTACTTATTGATCATCGCCACTGTCCGGTTCAATAAATTGCCTAAATCATTGGCTAAATCATAATTAATCCGCGCGATAAAATCTTCTGGCGTAAAGACACCATCGTGACCAAAAGGCAGCGCGCGCATCAGATAATAACGCAAAGCGTCTAAACCGTAGCGTTTAACTAACATTTCCGGATAAACGACATTACCTTTAGACTTAGACATCTTACCATTTTTCATCAGTAACCAGCCGTGACCATAAATTTTTCGTGGCAGTGGCAAGTCCAAGGCCATTAAAATAATCGGCCAATAAATCGTGTGGAAACGCACGATTTCTTTACCCACCATTTGTACATCAGCAGGCCAATACCGCTTAAACAATGCATCATCAGTTGAACCATACCCCAATGCGGTAATGTAATTAAGCAACGCATCTACCCAAACATAGACCACGTGTTTATCATTGCCTTTAATCGGAACGCCCCAATTAAAGCTTGTCCGGGACATTGCCAAATCTTCCAGCCCGGGTTCAATAAAATTCTTCAACATTTCATTTTTACGAGAAGCAGGCTGAATAAAATCAGGGTGATCGTGATAATATTTCACTAATCGATCAGCGTATTTGCTCATTTTGAAGAAATAGGATTCCTCTTTAACTAGTTGCACTTCATGACCGCTTGGCGCTTTACCACCAATCACATTTCCATTTTCATCCCGGTAAACTTCAGCCAACTGTGATTCGGTGAAATATTCCTCATCAGAAACTGAATACCAACCTTCATATTCGCCTAAATATACATCGCCTTGTTTAATTAAACGATCAACAATGTTTTGCACGGCTTTAACATGTTCTTCATCCGTTGTCCGAATAAATTTATCATTTGAGATTTCCAGTAGCTGCCATAATTTTTTAATATCAGCCGCCATGTTATCCACGTAGTCCTGGGGCTTAATCCCCATCGCTTCAGCTTTTTGTTCAATTTTTAATCCGTGCTCATCTGTCCCGGTTAAATAAAAGACATCATAACCAGCTAAGCGTTTATAACGTGCTAAGACATCACAAGCAATGGTGGTGTATGAATTCCCGATGTGCAAACGCCCTGATGGATAATAAATTGGCGTTGTGATATAAAAAGTTGGTTTCGTTGCAGCTGCCATATGACATTCCTCACTTATATAATTAATTTTTATGCGCATTTTTAGATATACAAAAATTATAGCACAGAACACGGTGCTTTACATGCCAGTATCAGCGTTTTAATCACCTTTTAACCACCGCTACTACTAAAAAAAGTGTGTTTTCATGTCATTAAATCACATAAAAACACACTAAAAATTTAAGCATTTGAACTGAGTTGTAAAGCCGCTAAATATTGGCGCAGCTTTTGACTTTGAATTTGTCCAGGTGCAGAAGCAGCACCAACCGTTCCAAAAGTCAAACAAGAATCAAAAACTTCACCGCTAATGCGAGTCACTTTGCCTAAATCACCCATGGCCATGGTAATCAACGGACAATTGAGCTGATCTTTCATCGCATTAGTTGCCCAAAGTAATTTGAGCACATCTTGTGCGCTATGCGGCATCACAGCAATTTTAGCAATGTCTGCTCCCAGTGTTGCCATCAACTTTAAACGCCGTTGTATCTCTGTAATCGCTGGTGTTTTAGTAAAATCATGATTACTCATAACTACTTTAATCTGTTGGTGCTGAGCTGCTGTTATCACTTGTTGGATTTGCTCCGAATCATGAAATAACTCAACATCCAATAAATCACCTAACGATTTTTTAACCAGATGATGCAAAAGCTGAAAGTAAAATTCATCTTTTGCTGGCTGCTGTCCACCTTCGGCATGCGTTCGAAAGGTTAGTAAAAGCGGCAAATCAGCTAATCGCTGCCGCAATTGAGTAGCTGCAGCATCAACTTGATCAAAGTCAGTGACAGGCGCAAAACAATCCAAACGCCATTCAACTAAATCAGCATTAGTCGCATTAATTTCAGCGGCTTGCGTCAAAACTGCTGGCAACTCTTTTCCAGTAATTGGGACAGCAATTTTAGGCCGACCACTACCTAAGGTCACATTTTTTACTTTAATTGCTTGCATTCGCTCATCTCCTATGCTTGCGCATCATTAAATAATAATTGGCGAATATAAGCTACTGGCATATCTTTGCCAGTCCAAAGCTTAAACGCTGCAGCACCTTGTTCAAGCATCATGCCCAATCCGTTAAAAACATGTTTAACGACACCTTGTTTCGCAATCCGCATTAATTTAGTTTCCCGCGGCGCATAGACAGTATCAAACACAATCATATCTTGATGGAACCAGCTTGGATCATTGACTACCGCAACATCTTCTAGTGGCTTCATCCCACAACCAGTAGCGTCAACGTAAATGTCGCTGGCAGCGATCGCTTCTTTTAACTCAGTCTGATTTTCTAAATGATGTAATGTTGCGTGGCAATCAGTCTCTTGATTAATTGTTTTAACATTTTTTTCGGCTTGTGCCCATTGGCTATCATCTCGGTTGAATAGCGCAATTTCTTTAACTCCATCTAACGCCGCCTGAATGGCGATCGGCGTGCCAGCACCACCAGCACCCACTAAAGTCATTTTTTTGCCCCGAATATCCAAGCCTTCATCAGTCAAAGATTTCATGAAGCCAATGCCATCTGTAGTGTACCCTGTTAGTTTGCCGTCATCATTAACGATTGTATTGACAGCATCGCATAATTGTGCGCTTTTATCCAGTTGATCTAAATACGGAATCACTTTTTGTTTATTGGGCATTGAAATGTTCGAACCACGCATGTCTAGAATTCGGATTGCCTCAATGGCCTTTTCTAAACGATCGTTTCCAACTTCAAACGCTAAATAGGCATAGTTTAATCCCAATTTAGCAAAAGCATTGTTATGCATTGTAGGCGACATCGAGTGTCTGATCGGTGTTGCCATCAAACCAATTAAAATAGTGTGTCCATCAATTTGTGCCATCATAAAACGCTCCCTTTTATTTATCTGATTTTTGATTAAATTGAGCCGCTGTCATTCCAGCAACATAGCCGGAAGCAATAGCCCAGCTATTCATCATGCTCGGCATTGAATCGTGCCCATTAGCGCCGCCAACAACTTCACCAGCACCAAAAAGGTTAACTATTTTGGTCCCGTTTTGTTGTTCTAAGCGTAGATCTGATCCTGCTGTAAAGCCACCTAAACTAGTTGCAAAGCGATCACGTTGCTCAATTACATAATACTTAGTACCAACATAGCCATGTAAATATTGCGGCTGACGGTGAAATTGCGGATCTTTACCAGTTTTTGCATACTGGTTATATTTTTGAACTGTCTGTGTTAAACCAGCTACATCAATTCCTGCTTTTTGTGCCACTTGTGACAAAGTTCCTTTAACTAAAATCGGTGAACTTTGACCAGCTTTAGCAAAATAACTTTCTATTTCTGTTGCCGTAAAATCATGCAATAACAATAATTTGTAAAAAGCATCCCAAGTACGTTGGTCCATTACCAAAAACGCAATCTTATCCGTTTGCTGCAAAATAGCATCACGCAAATCCGCATAAACTGCGGATTCGTTCACAATTCGCTGGCCTTGCCGATTAACATAAATCGCTCCCATATCTGTTGCCTGTTTAGAAGCATAAGTTGTCAACTTAGCAATTCCTGGCGTCGTTTCAACACCGTGTGGATACACTTTATACCAATCCAAATGCTGTGTTTTCAACTTTAAAGGCGCCAAAAACTGATAAGCATCTCCGGTAGATGTCATGGGGCCATAATAATCTAATCCTGCATTGACTGCTGTCCGCATTTTTGTGTTAGCACCATAACCGCCAGACGCCAAAATAATTGCTGGGGCTAATACACGAACTATTTGGTGTTTACTTTTGGCAACGATCCCTTTAATCTGTGTCCCTGTTTGAATTAAGTTTTCTACCCGGGTATCTAAAAGAATTTTACCCCCCTTTTTAACAAAAGCAGCCGCAACTTTTTGAATCAATTCATAGCTGCTGGAAGTTGGTAGTTCAATCTGACGTTTGACTGAATGTTCTGGCGTTTGTGTCTGTGCCTGACGGTAATCTAATTGCGCAAAATCACTGATAAAATCAATGGCTGCACCAATTTGATTAGCCATCAATGTGGTCAATGTCGGTGTATTAGTCTGGTGTGATTCGCGCGTGACATCTGCCACTAATTTTTGCGGCGAATCTTTCTTCGCTAAAGTCGATCCAAAAATACGTTGGGCAGTTTTAGAACCGGTAGCGGTAACATTTGATCCGTTAAAAATGGTCGCACCACCTAGGTAACCGTTCTTTTCAACTAAAATGACCCGCTTACCTAAGCTTAACGCGCGGCAAGCAGCTACCAAACCCGCTTCACCGCCACCAATGACGACAACATCTGCCGTAAACGTTTTGGGACCTTCACTAACCTTTTTTTGTGGCTTCCCTTTAAGTTTAACATGTGCTGCTGTCAACGCATGTTTACTGGCTGTTAAAATCCCCTTACTCATCACCGTTGCCCCACTAATCGCATCCACATCGAAACTTTGAGAGTTCAAAATTTGGTTATGCAATTTAGCAAACACTTGATTAAAAATACCGGGTGTTTCAGAATGATGTACCACTTGGATGTCTTTTAACTGCTGCTGAGCTACGTTGAGTTTTAACTCAATGGGACCATTATGCCCCTGTGCTGTTGCTTTAATTTGTTTTTCATCTGTTGCCATTTTAATTCCTCCTATTTTTGATGGTGCTTAAGTGCATATTGTCGCCGTCCACCTGGTTTAGGAATCATATCTTGCATCATAATGCTCAAACCACCATCAACTGGCACTTCTTCACCATTGGTATAAGCTGAACGTGCACTAGCTAAAAACAATACAGTGTTAGAAATATCCGTTAAATTACCAATCCGTTTGCTAGCCACCAAACGACTACGGCCTTTTTCAACTTCAGGATCCTTATAAAAATCCGCAGATAAAGGAGTTTTCACTAATGCAGGCAGCACACAATTACTACGAATTCCAAATTGGCCCCATTCTGCTGCCATTTGCTTAGATAATAAATTGACACCAGCCTTAGTGGTACTATAAGCACCAGAATAGGTTTCTGGAAATTGTGAGGCAACTGTTGAAATGTGTACCATTGTCCCTTGCCGCTGTTTAATCATCTGCCGGCCAAATCGTTGTGACGTTAAAAAATAGCCAGTTAAATTAACATTTAATTGCTGCTGCCACTCGGCCAAACTTAAATCTTCTAATGGCGAAAAACGTAAAATGGCAGCCGTGTTGGCCAAAATATCCACATGTCCAAATTGAACTAATGTTTGCTCAACCGCACGATCAACTGCCTTTTCATCCGTTGAATTACAAACTAGCGGCAAAACAGAAGTCCCATACTGTGCTTTAATTTGCTTTGCTAAAGTTTGTAATTTTGTGCGCGCAATATCTAACAACACTAATTTAGCACCTTGCATGGCAAAGTCTTGACTAAATTTTGTCCCCATACCACCAGCAGCACCAGTGATAACAACCACTTTATCTTGTAAACCTAACCAATCTGACATCTACTAACTTCCTTTCTAAACGACTGATAGCATTTCGGGCCAAGTATCCGCTAAAACTTGTTTGGTTTTCCGGTATGTGTCATTTGCTGTCCAGTTAATTCCTTTAGCTAGTGCCCGATCAGATACCACCTCAACGCCAATCACTTGTGGCTGCACGCCCGCAAGCTTAAGCATTCGAATAAATTTTGAGCTAACCGCCGCGCCATCTCCAGGAGCCAAACGATCATGCATAGATTCCGCACGCAAAACCGTCGGTGCATAAGCCCGCTGATTAACATCGTCTAACTGAATTGCTACTACACGCTTGGCCTGCGCTGTTGTCAAAGAATCAACCGGATGTTTTGCACGCGCCCAGTGCCAAACATCCAGCAAAAGTCCCGTATTTGGACAACCAGCTTGTTGTAAGATTTGCCAAGCTGTCGCTAAATCTGGTATACCGCTATAAGGCACCGGCTCAAGGGCAATGATTAACTGTCCAGTGCGCTGACATAATTCACGTAATTTTTGCGCGACATAATCAATCGGATAAGTTTCCAACAATCCAGTATTAATCCGATTAACTTGAAATAGTTGGCACATATGAAAACAAATCTGCTCTTTATATTTTTGCAAATACGTGCGTGGTTCCTCACACCATTGCACAATGTATTCCACTTCTGTACAGCGTAAGTGATAACGCTGAAGCAACACTAATAGATCGTCGTCAGTTAAGCCTTCATTTAACGCATCAACATAATTTTCAGCACGTAGGCCGATTCCTTGATACCCAGCTGCCGAAGCAGCCACACACCGTTGCTCAAAAGTACAATGGCTGCCTAACGTCCATGAACTCATAGTAATCGGTGGTTTACCTGTCACATTAATTCCTTCTTTACAACTAATTCATTCATTTATCTCTATAAATCAAATATAGATCAATTGTTATAGCGCGTCTAATTGATTATTTTGTTTAAATTGATATAATTATTCTATTGATAAAAGTGTTAAAAAGGAGTCGCAAATGAATTTTCAGCAATTACAATACCTTGCAATCTTGGCACAAACAGAGAATTATACACAAGCAGCCAAAATGTTACACATTACCCAGCCTTCTTTAACTTACGCCATCAAAAAATTAGAAGAACAAGTTGATTTAACTTTATTTAAACGTGTTGGCCGCAATGTTCGACTCACCAATAGTGGTCGAATTTTTGTCAAACAAAGTATGAAAGCAATTAATACTTTAAATCAAGCGGTAGAGCAGGCAAAAGAAGCTGAAAAGCCACAAGACATTATTAAAATCTCAACTTTACGTTCGTTAAGCACTAGATGGTTGCCCTTTTCATTGAAAGAATTTTTAAGCCAGTACCGAAATCGTACAACACCGAAATTTCAGTTCACTAGTGGCGCTGTTTTATCTCAAACAATTGTCAAACAATTACGTGCTGAGCAAATTGATATTGGTTTTTGTTCCAAAATCGACAACCTAGCGGACATTGAATACTATCCAGTGTACGAGCAGCAATTAAAATTCATTACGCCGCTAGGTCATCCTTTAGCAGCAAAAAAAGCAGTTAATTTAAAAGATACCTTAGATTACCAATACATTACTTACAGCAAAGCAGCCGGTTTACACGTGGCATTAAACCAGTTATTTTCGATTTGTGGCGGCCGACCGCAAAGCCGTTTTTCTGTCGATGAAGACGAAATTGTTGCCGGATTAGTGGCGGCAGGTTTTGGCGTCGGCATTGTGCCAGAAATGAATCTTTTAGCAACTTTACCACTTAAACAGTTACCGATTGTCTTTCCTAAATACCGGCGCTTCATCTACATGGCAACTCTTAAGGCACATTACCAATCACCTGCCGCAACCCGTTTCATTCATTACATCAGACAGACAAATCACATTCACTATTAAGGTGGCTCGTGATTCGACTAGATTGACACCGATTACATTCAATAGAGAAGATTAATCAATTCACCAAAAAATCTGAATTAGACAAAGCTATCATCTTGACTTATATTGAAATTGTTAATCGGTTTCATACACAATTGTTAAGGAGGCTCACGATGAAACAAAGACATTATCTTGGCGCAACTGCCAGTATTTATATAAATTATGCGTTAGTCGGTATGATCACTATCATCCTGTCGCAATACAGCACCTATTTTCAAAAAAGTTGGCACACTGATATTAAAGGAATTTCCATTGTTTTAGCCGTCGTTGGTTTAGGCCGGATTTTGACGATTCTATCCGCAGGCGTGATTTCTGATAAAATTGGCCGCAAAAAAACACTATTAATCGCTTTAGTAGCTGATATTATCTTTTTACTAGGCGCTGCTTACGCGCATAACTTATTGATGGCCTGCATCGCTGCATTATTTTTTGGTGTCACTAATTCTTTCGGCGATGCCGCTGGCTACCCAGCTTTAACCGATGCCTATCCCAATAAATCGGCAACCATGAATTCATTGGTTAAAGCAGCGATGTCACTGTGTCAATTTCTCTTTCCCTTCTGGGTAGCTGCCGTTACTGATGCACGTTTAACCGCAATAGTGTTAGCGCTTGCGCTAGCTGCTAACATTTTATTGACCCTGGTCAGTCCCTTTGCACCGCACGAAGAAACGCCACAAAAAAATAAAGTCAGCACCGAAAATGCTACTGCCATTCAACCACAAACAAAAGGGCAACAACCAAAGATGGCAATTGATGGGGCGTTATTAATTGCCTTAGGTTTCACCATCTGTTTTACTTTCTATGTTTTTTCGCAATACTTACCTAACTTCGGCGTCAACGTTTTAGGTGTCTCTGCTAGCACTGCCAAAACCTTAGTTTCTTGGTACGCAATGGCTTCTTTGATCTCTGTTTTTATCACGGCAATTGCCGTCACAAAAATTAAGCGCTTAACGCTGATCATTATTTATACAGCGCTATCAGCAGCTGGTTTATTTTTAATGTTACTGAAGCCGTCGTTATTAACTGCTAGAATCGGCAGCCTTGCCATCGGCTTTTTTGGTGCAGGTGGAATTTGGCAAGTTGGTTTGTCCATTCTGACCAGTTACTTTCCCAAGGGTCACGGTAAATTAACGAGTTATTATAGTTTTATGGCTGCTGTCACTTACTTTTTAGGACCACTATTATCTAGCTTTGTCATCAGCACTACTGCAGCGAGTGTTTTAACGGTTTTTTGGATCACGGCAGTCGATACCGTTATTTCCGTTGTTATCACATTATTATTAATCCAACGGCGGCAGCACTTAACATTACCACATAATTAGTTAGAAGCAAAAAAATCCAGCAACTGAGTTAAATGCTCAGTTACTGGATTTTATCATTTACAACATTATTAAGATGATCGCCAAGCACAAGTCATTTCGTGATCATTAACCGCACCCACACTTTGCATAAAGGCATACATCGAAACAGGACCAACAAATTTAAACCCCCGCTGTTTTAAGTCTTTTGCAAGCTTAGCTGACAACGGCGTCTGGGTCGGTGCTGCATGCTGCACAGTGACCACATGCTTAATTGGGTAGTCCCCTACTGCAGGCCAAAAATAATTTGCAAAGCCATGATAAGCAACGCTTACCTTCAAAAAAGCACGGGCATTACTAACCGTTGCTTCTAATTTACGACGATTGCGAATGATGGCTGGATTCTGCAAAGCTGCGGTGATTTCATCTGACGTCATCGCTGCCACTGCGACCAACTGGTAATCATGAAATACACGGTGAAATGCTTGCCGTTTATGCAATACTGTGGCCCAACTTAACCCGGCTTGATAAGTTTCCATACATAACCGCTCAAACAAAGCCTGGTCGGTATAAATTGGTTTACCCCATTCCTGATCATGGTACGCTTGCATTTCTGGACTAACATTTGCCCAGTGACACCGCTGAATTGCTGTCATCACAGACGCCTCCATTAAAATAAATCCATTTGTTGAGGTGCTAGGCCTTTAAATTCTAAGCCCAATAATTCTTGGAGACGCAACGCATTATCTGCAGCATCCCCACCAGAATTATTATTAAAAATCACACAAACCTCCTGTGCTTCACCCGTTAAACGCCGAATATCATACGCAAAATTCTTTAATTCATTATCATTATAACGCCACAAAGTTCGTTTCCGGCGCCAATCTTTACCTTGATTAGCCCAACCGGCAAAATTCCGACCGTGCAAGCGCAACACCGCCAATTGATTGGTTGCAACTGGAAAATAGGGTGTACTGCCAGTCGGCGTCTGTGGCTCATCAACGATGACATGGCTAAAATTCAGCTGCCGTAATAAACCCAGCATTTGCTGTCGATAAGCTTGTTGGTACCAAGCTTGGTTGCGGAATTCCACCGCAGCTGGCAAATCACCTAAATAATGCCGCACCCGCCGCAAATAACGAACATTCTCCTGAGTAACGCCAAAAAAAGGCGGAAATTGCAGCAAAATTGTTTTCAATTTCCCAGCCGCAACCAACGGCGCGCTACTTTGTCTAAAATGCATGAAAACTTCTGCTTCATCCGTTGCACCCACAGCGGCAGGCTCACGATGTCGCGTCATCACTTGGTTAGCTTTAACAATAAACTGAAAATTTGGCGGTGTTTCTTGCACCCATTTTCTAAATGAGCTTTCCCTAGGAATCCCATAAAATGGCGTATCTAGCTCAACACAAGGTAAAAATTGTGCGTATTCAGGTAACGTTAATTTACGTTCTTGGCCTTCATGCAATAAGCTGCCATGCTCGCGCCAAGTTGTCAATCCAATTGTAATCATTGCCTAACACCCCATTCCAAACTAATAGCGCTGAAATCGGCGAACAATTTGGCATTCGCGCTGATTTAATTGCTGTCCCAGTTCATCGACTAAATGTTGTCCATTCAGTCGATAATGATAACGTGTTTGCCGCACACTATAGCCTAAAATACCACATAAAAAAGCACCGAAAAAAACACGTGTCCGCGTGATGGTTAACCAAAATAATTTTAAGGACAGCCCACCAACTAAAATTCGCCAAATTAAATAAGCCAACAAGCAATCCAGCCCAACTTGCAGCCAACGCAAATAGCGTAACCGGTGGGTAATCATTTTAATGGCCAATAATAGATCTTCATGCGTCATGGTCTAACTTCTTTCAGCACATTAACCAAAAGGTTTCCGCGCAATTGCTTTAAAATAACCGTGATGTTCAATGTCTTGCTTCAGATCCGCCATGGTAAATTGATGGTAAAAAGCGCGGTATCCTTGATCGGCTAAAGTAAACAAATCAGTTAACGTCTCTTCGATGTTACGATTGATGTCACTACCATCACCAACAGCACTAGGACTGCCAGTTGTAAAGCGTGCATAGCTAATGGCCGGTGGAATCGTTAAATCGTATAATTCACCGACATTGATATCAATTAACCGGCGATCCAATTGATAACCGCCATTTTTACCCACGATGCCACGGATGTAATGTTGCTTGTGCAAAACGGATAAAATATTACGAATCATCACTGGATTCGTGGCCATAGAGACAGCAAGCTCGCGACTGGATACCAAACGGGGTTGTTTTTGTTCTAAATAAAGTAAACTGTGAACAGCTACTGAAAAATCCAGACGCATTTTTGTGCTTCCTTTCTTAAATCAGATACATTTGAAAATAATTTGTGCCATAACAGTTTGGCAGCAGTCTCCTTCTAACAAACGTTAGCGCTTGCTTACAGATACATCACTAGGCCAATGGTTTGACCCAAAAATCAATTAATTGTTCATCCTTAAAATTAGTAATGTAACACTGCTTTTTCCCTGACAACGCCGGTGTAATCAACCGCTTAAAGTCTGGGACAACACCTAAATTATCTTCACGGGTTAACCAGTCAATTGGAAAGAAATTTAATAACCCTTCACGCATTTGCTGCGGGTAAGCTGTTTGTGGCAGTCGGTCAAGTTTTGCCACCGCTAAATAAATATTATTGATGTAACGACCATCAATAAACCAATCGATGACTCCGGCAGGCGCTAATTGATAATCACTAGCCGCAATGCCGGTCTCTTCAGCAATCTCACGTTTAGTGGCTGTCACTGCCGTTTCACCGGGTTCTACTTTTCCACCAATGCCATTCCACTGCCCTGGGTAAGGTGGCTTCAACCGATTTAAAACCAATAATTGTTCTTGATAACGAATCAACGCTAAAGTATATTTATAAGTCATTGTTGACATCCTTTTATCATTTAATTGAAGAATGGTGCTGCAATTTTTGAATGACATGTGCTTGATATTGCTTGGTTAACAGCATGGTTGAGCGATACCAATCAGTTAAATAAGGTGCCAACTGTGGATCCTTTAACTGCGCACATTGTTGCTTAATCACTTGATGTTCCCGAGTGACATCAGTTAACGGTAACTGTTGCTGATATTTTTGGCTAGCAATTTCTTTTGCGATCGCTAAACGCCGTTCAAATAAAGCCGTTAACTGCGTATCAATCTGATTAATTTCTTGGCGCTGCGCTTCTAACATGCTGAATGATAACCTCTTATCTAATGCTTTATTAATTTTATTTTAATAAACTTAGCACTTTAAAACAAGTTCTGCCTAAACACAACCCTTACAATGCTTGAAAAACCTGTTGTGCATCAGCTTGAATCATTTCAAATTTGAAAGGTAAACGTAACCGCTGTTCATTAATTGCGACAATTTGCGTATTCGGTTGCGCATAGTTAACCAACATTGAAAATGGAGCAACTTGAAACGAAGTCCCACAAATGATGATTAAATCAGCTTCGCCAACTGCAGACACTGCCTGACTAATCGCCTGCTCAGGCAAAGCCTCACCATACAAGACAATGTCGGGACGTAAAATTCCACCGTCTTTTTCATGCCGATCGCTTTGTAAATATTGTTGGTAATTAAAAGTTTGGTGGCATTTCTGGCAGTAAATTCGGTATAAATTACCGTGGAACTCGACCACATGTTTTGCGCCTGCCTTTGCGTGCAAACCATCAACGTTTTGAGTGACAATCGTGCCTTTTTCATTACTGATTGCAGCCATTTTTTCATGGATCACATTAGGCTTGGCATCAGGATAATACATACTTGCTTTAACAAACTTATAGAAATCTTCTGGATGATCCCGTAAATTGTCTTGGCTCAATAAATATTCCGGGTTTTGGTGGCCGGCGTATAACCCATTTTTAGAACGGTAATCTGGAATGCCAGAAGGGACAGAAACACCTGCTCCCGTTAGAAAGGTGACATGATTTGCTTTTTCAATTGCTTGTTTTAAATCAAACATCTTCTCGTCTCCTATCTCATTAATAAATTTTATTTCTAATCGTTAAACTGATGACGTTTAGCGGATTAATAACGGCAAGTGCTGTTTTTGCAGAAAATCAGTCATTTTTTGACCATAAATTTGTTTAAAAAAGTCAGCACGTTGTTTTTCAGCTTGGGGAGCGGACAAAACAAAGGTGTTTTGTTGATCGTTTTTGCCTAAACCAATGTAGGCAGAGCGCTTATTATCGCGCAAAGTTAACTCCGAATGTAAAATTTGAAAGAGTTGCCGTACTTCTAAATGCGTTTGTCGCTGTGAAAAGACGCCATCTAACGTGACAAATTGATTGTGATGGGTCTGTGCTAAGCCAACGTTAGCCAACCACTGATCAAAAGCAGCAAATAACTTGACCACAGCTCGCCTCAAGGTAAACGGCGAATCAATCGGCTTATCTGCTAGGATTTGGTACAACTGTTCAGCACCTTGGTAAGCTATGGGATAGCGCGCTGTTAACACTTTTTTCGCAGTAGCTAGCTGTCCTTGGTAAAATACCAATGCATCCAATAACGTTAAAGTGCGAAAAATAAGTAGGCGGTCATTTTTAGCCGGATCTTCCGGTGGCACCACCGTTTCAATTCCCTTTAAATACTGTGCTTGTACCGTGTCATCAATGATACCCCGTTGCTTTTGCACAGCAACAATCGGAACGTGAACAGCAGCGTGATAAAGTTCCACCGCAGTTGCTTCTAATTGTTGGTCCAAATCATGATCATGTGTGGTTAAATTAAAATGGATTTGTGGATAATGTTGCTGTGACAATAATAAATGAAGCAGTTCATGAGAAGCTGTGTAGTCAATATTCGTGACGTCCGCCACAACGACTTTTAAACTACCGTCGGCACTACGTTCTTGGTAAGATTGATCATGCCGCAAATAGCCAGCCCGATCACTGCCAATTTCAAGCGTTACCGGTGACTTGGCTAATTGCTTTACCTCAGTTAATAATGTCTTCACTGTAGCTGAAAATTTTTCTGTCATAAGTTCATACCTTTCCCATCTCGATGGCTGTCAGGTTGCTAATGGCCAGTCTGACTATATTCTAGCAAAGCAAACCCTGCTTGTGAACTGAATGACAGTTTTTGTCAATCTACACCCTAAAGCGCTTTCGTGATATACTAAACATGTACACCGTTTTAATTCAAATAAACATCACGCACTAACTTTAAACTATCACTAATGGAGGAAAAGGCAATGGCAGAAACGCAAAATGTTCTTTTATATTTAGTCCAAAGTTTAGATGGTTATATTGCTGAACATGATGGCGGTATGACTTGGCTGCAACAACTTAACACCACCGAGGCAGATAACGCCTTCCAAAATTTTTACAATCGGGTTGATACCGTGATTATGGGGCGGAAAACCTATACCCGCGCCATACAGCGTGCTGGCAGTTATCCTTATGCAGATAAGCAAAGCTTTGTTTTTTCAACTACCATGCATGATGCAAGTGAACGCGCAACAGTAGTTGCAGGCGATGTTGTTGAATTTGTCCGCCAGCTAAAACAGAAAAAAGGCGGCGATATCTGGCTAGTTGGTGGCCCTGACCTGTTTGCAAAATTACTCAAAGCACATGAAATTGACAAGCTGATTATTTCCATTGCACCAGTTTTACTGGGCGATGGCACACCATTACTACGGACAAACTTAAAAGATGTCCCACTAAATCTGATGAAAACTAAAAAAATTGGTCGTTTAGTGGAACTGACTTATGCAGTGGAAGAACAATAAAAGGGATTAAAACAAGCCGGATGATTTCAAAATCATTCGGCTTGTTACTTTTGCCTACCATCGCCCATTTAAACGTGCTGGAGCTGGCAGCTGCTTCCGCTTAGCGACGTTTAAGGGGACAATCCGCTTACGCGAATCATCCCCTTAAACTAGGCTAATGCTCAACAGTTCAGTGCATCTTTGTTTTTGCTTAGTACCGCCTGGTTAAACGTGCCCGGAAAGGCAGCTTCTTCCGTCTGCCATGTTTCAACTCGGCGGTTTACGCCGTAGTTGAATGGTCAACGTCTGACGCATCAGAGATTTTCGGAACGAAAATCTTCCCTAATTGCAAAATAGTAGCTACAGCAGCCAAAACATTTGCTCCGCAAATAACTTGTCTGCTTAGGCTAGTACTTAGAAGCTCAGTGCATTTTTGCTATTAACTACCATCGCCTGGCTAAACGTGCTGAAACTGGCAACTGTTTCCGCTTAGCGACGTTTAACGGGACAATCCGCTTACGCGAATCATCCCCTTAAACTAGGCTAATGCTCAACAGTTCAGTGCATCTTTGTTTTTGCTTTGCACCGCCCGGTTAAACGTGCCCGGAAAGGCAGCTTCTTCCGTTTAGCTACAGCAGCCAAAACATTTGCTCCGCAAATAACTTGTCTGCTTAGGCTAATACTCAGAAGCTAACCGCCTTTCCGGGCACTCTTCACTCTTTTAATTTTCCGTTTCTCCTGTATTAATAATGGGTTGGGTGCCGCGGTCTGCTATGATTGATACTAATAGGTTGTTGACTACGCGTAATTTGCGTTCGTCGTCAAAGTTTAATTTATCATTAGCTTCTAGGCGCGATAATGCGTCTTCTGTCATAGTGACAGCACCTTCGACAATAATCTTCCGCGCTGCCAAAATGGCTGATGCTTGTTGTCGTTGCAACATGGCACTGGCAATTTCTGTTGCGTAAGCCAAGTGGGTCAAACGGGTTTCAATCACTTCAACGCCTGCAACTTTTAGCCGTTCTTCTAATTCTGCCGCCAGCTTTTGGGACACCTCAGTGGTGTTTCCTCGCAACGTGATTGCTTTTTCATCGCTAAACGTATCGTAAGCATACCGGCTAGCAACGTGTCGAATTGCCGCTTCACTTTGAATTTGGACAAATTCTTCATAATGATCCACGTTAAATAGTGCTTTAGCTGTATCTACTACGCGAAAAACAATCACCGCTGCAATTTCAACTGGATTACCTTGTTCATCATTCACTTTTAAAATATCGCTGTTAAAATTACGTACCCGTAATGAAATCGGGTATTTATACGTCAGCGGCAGTGTAATAAACAACCCACTTTCTTTCAATGACCCAATGTATTTACCAAAAAACGTCACTGCTTTGGCCTCATTAGGGGCAACAATAGTCACGCCACTGGCAAATAAAAGTGCGATCAACACTAAAATGCCGCCACAAATAGTTCCAAAAGCCTGTGCTGCTGCAAAACTAGCCAATGTCCACCAACCTGCTAAAATTAGCCAAACTAGTAAAATAATTAACCCAATGTAGCCATTAATGTACCATGCTTTCTTTTCAGTCATCCTGATCTCTCCATTCATATTGTGCCCGCTGGCCACCGATTAATTTTGGCCGGCTGCGTAAATAAATTGTGTGAGCGGCACCAATGACATCAATTTTTGTCCGCACTGGTACTTGGACAAATTTAACATGCATGCCAATGGCAGTATCACCAATATCCATGCCAGCTTGTGCAGTGATGTGTTCAATTTCAACTGGATCCATGAATTGTTCAAATGCCGCGACTTGGGCAGCTCCGCCAGCATGCAAAGCTGGGACAACTTTGACAACTTCCCAACCATGTGCCTGCGCAACTTGGCGTTCTACCGCTAATGCACGGTTAATGTGTTCACAGCCTTGGACGGCTAAGTGGATTTTCTGCGGTGTCAGTAATTCGCACAATGTTTTCACCACCGTCCGGCCAATCGCTAGACTGGAATCCTTGCCAATCTGCTGGCCGTGGATCTCACTTGTACTACAACCTAAAACAAAAACATCACCAGGCTGTAAAGCATCTTGTGCTAACAGTTCAGAAGCTCCCTGTCGCGTTTGCGCGGCAATTTTTTCGATATCCATCATTTACCCTCCCATCATCAGTATACCTATTGTTATTTAAAATTGTTTACTCATTCACATTATGCACGCTGCCAAGCGCTGGGTCAACAGATGACTAGACAACTTAGCAAAACGCGGTATAATGGATAGCGCATTTAAGAAGGTGATAAAATGAAATATACAAAACGACACCGGGAAAATACTAAACAGCGAGAGCAGACCTGGTTAAAATTTAAAAAACAAGTGAACCAACTCAGCGCGCACAAACGTGGTGTCCGCCGAAATGGACATTAAAAGCTGTGGTCAAACAAAGTTTGCCACAGCTTTTTTGTTACCTAATTTTATTCTCCAACCAACAAATCTTCTAGTGTTGCCAAAACACCATCATGTTCAGCGTCTAATTCTGTAATGCGCTGTGCTGCTTTCTGTACTTCAGCAGCTGCATTTTGCATGGCATAACTGCGACCAGCTGATTTTAGCATCGCAATATCATTGGTCCCATCGCCAAACGCCACAGTCTCAGCGGGAGTAATTTGCCAATATTGCTGCAAAAACTTTACTGCCGCTGCTTTGCCCACATCAGCACGAACCAAATCAATCACACCATAACCACTATCATGTGCCACTAATTGGCCAGCAAAATATTGATTTAACGCAGCAACATGTTGTTGCGGCTGCCCACTTGTATAAGCTAGGCTAATTTTTTTAATTGGCGTCGTTACTTTTTGCAAGTCGACAGCCTGTAAATTAGCATAAAATTGACGAGCTTGCTGCAGCAGAGCTTCTGGGACACCACGGCTAGTATAAGATTTTGTACTACCAGTTAAAATAATATAAGCCTGTTGTAATAATGGTGGTTGAGCTTGATAAAGCTGCAAAAAGTCAGCTAGCTGTTTAGCTGATAATGCACCATCAAAAATTTGTTTTTGCCGCCAATAAATCGACGCACCATTTTCAGCCACATAAATGAGATTATTAGCAGATACCGGTGCCATCACGTCACGTAAATGCCGGTATTGGTTGCCACTGCACACAGCAAAATAAGCATGGTGCT
The DNA here is from genome assembly GCF_001436505.1 of Loigolactobacillus rennini DSM 20253. GTDB lineage: Bacteria > Bacillota > Bacilli > Lactobacillales > Lactobacillaceae > Loigolactobacillus > Loigolactobacillus rennini. The sequence continues at coordinate 22,657 of NZ_AYYI01000015.1, forward strand.
GCGCTAGCCGCTGCAATAACTGATTTAGCCGGGAATGATCAAATTTTTGTGCGGCATTAAGTAATGTGCCGTTCATATCGGTCACCACTAACTTAATCATCTTGCACCCCCTCACGTTCGTTAAATTTATTTTACCGCACAGCCGCACAAGGTAAAACATAACAAAAAGATTTAAGTTAACACGGTCACTGTTTAACTGGCTTATTTAATCTTTAAAGGCCGCAATTGCTTTTCAATTTCCGACCGTTCCACACCTGCCTGTAGTAAGGCTGCCGCAGTATAAGCCCCTTCAATTAACGCCACGTCATACAGGTAAATTGGTTTATTACTAAATTCTTGAGCCATTTCTAAATTCATCTTGGCACTACCCAAATCATAAAACGCCAATAATTCGTCTGCTTTATTTGCTGCAACAGCTTGCTGGATTTTATCAACACTGGTGCCAACGCCGCCATCATCAGTACCACCAGCTACGGTTACGGGGACTTGGGCAGCTGTTTGACTAATCAATTTTTGCACACCTACCGTAATGTCAGCTACATGCGAGACAATTAAAATTCCTAGGCTCATTTGTCCACCCCAGTCTTTAATAGTTCTGTGAAGAGGTAACCACTAGAAACAGCGCCTGGATCAAGGTGACCAACTGATTTTTCACCAACATAAGAGGCGCGTCCCTTAGTGGCTTGCATCTCTTTAGTAGCTTGAACAGCTTGATCAACAACTGCTTGATCTAATTCACCTGCTTGCGCGGCAGTGACTACTGGCGCCCAGACATCAACCATGGTTTTTTCACCTGTTGTTGCACTGCCCCGTTTTTGAATGCCAGCTAAGCCGGCTGCCAACAAGTCAGGTAACGCTTGGGTCTTTTGACTGGTTTTAGCCATTTCTAAAAAAGCAGTTCCGTATAACGCACCAGAAGCACCGCCAACTTTACTAACTAGCGCCATTGCAATTGTTTTTAAAGCTGCGGTTAAATCAGTCGGTTTATTTTTTTCCAAGGCAGCTTCAATTGCCGCCGCACCCCGGGCTAAATTATTACCGTGATCGCCATCACCAATTGGGGTATCCAACTGGCTTAAATAAGCCTTTTTAGCTTCAATAACCTGATCAAAACCATGCAACCAGTTTAATGTATTTTCTAAAGTTAATGCCATTTAAATTGTCCTCTCTTTAGTGCATTATTATTTTTGCGTCCAAGCAATAGTGTCCACTGGGTATTGTAAAGCTTGTAACCATTTGGAATCAGCTAATTTAAATAACGTTAAAGAAACGCCCGCCATATCCAATGACGTTAAATTGTTACCCACTTTAGTAAAATCAATGTTGACTTTATCCGCTGCCAATTGATCCATTACATTATGGGTGAACACATATTGTTCCATCAGTGGTGTTGCGCCCATGCCGTTGACTAATAATGCAAAGTGATCACCAGCTTGGTAATGAAATTCTGCTTTTAACCGGTTTAGCAATTCACTAGCCAAAGCATTGGCTGGCTGCATTTTTTCTTTACGGTAACCTGGTTCACCGTGAATCCCAACACCGTATTCAATTTCATCATCAGCTAAAATAAAGCCAGGCTTACCCACTTCAGGTACGGTCGCACCAGACAGAGCCACCGCAATAGTTTTAATATTAGGTTTTACTTTCTGCGCTAAAGTTGCAAGTTCATCTAGTGAAGCACCCTGGTCAGCTGCCGCACCGATCACCTTGTGCATGAAAATTGTCCCCGCAACACCGCGGCGTCCCTGAGTAAAGGTACTGTTTTCAACGGCAATATCATCATCTACTACAATTGATTTAACAGCGATGTCATCCATTTCAGCTAAATCTTTGGCCATGTCAAAATTCATCACGTCACCCGAATAATTTTTAATAATCATGAAGACACCTTTGCCGTGATCAGCTGCTTTGATGGCCGCATAAATCTGGTCAGGTGTCGGTGAAGTGAAAACTTGTCCTGCAACGGCTGCAGATAGCATCCCAGGACCCACAAAGCCGGCATGTGCTGGTTCATGGCCACTGCCACCACCACTGATAACCCCTACTTTACCAGCCATCGACGCTTCATCATGCCTAACTAACGCTTCAGTATCAGGCAATTGCTTCAAGTGTTGCGGATAAGCCTGCACTAAACCAGCCACCATTTCCGGCACAATATTTTCCGGATCGTTCATAATCTTTTTCATAAGCGCTACTTCCCTCCCTAAGCTTTCAACATACAACTTCAGTATAACTTTTTCTAAAACCAGTGACAAGCCAAATGCCTACAATCATGGTTACCGAAATGACTTGACAACGATGCCGTTTTTCTATACAGTTAAAGCTAAATAGTATTATATGTCATATAATATAGTGAGGTGTATAAACATGGGCATCCCGATCAGCTCAGAATTACTGGATGGTTGTGTGTTAGCGCTGTTAGCTGACAAGGATTATTACGGCTACCTGATTACGCAACAAATTAAACAGACTATCACCATTTCAGAATCAACGTTGTACCCCGTTTTGCGCAGGCTTAAGAAAAATGGTGCATTAGAAACTTATGATCAGCCCTATAAAGGTCGCAACCGCCGCTACTACCGAATTACTCCGGCTGGTACCCAGCGCTTAGCCGAAATCCGTTTAGATTGGGAAAGTTATAAGCACCGTGTTGATTGGTTATTAAAAAAGGAGGGAACGGAAAATGACGACGCAAGCTTACTTAGATAAATTTGCTCATTTATTAAAAGAACTCTCCCCTGATGAATTAAATGACGTTCTGGAATATTATCAAGAGTACATTTTAGATGCAGGGTTACCAGATTATACTGCCGTCGTACAGCAATTAGGCACACCGCAGCAATTGGCGCGAAAAACCCTTGCTGATTACTCAATTCAGCGAACACAAGTCTCTAAAGCCAGCCCCAGGCACAATGCACATTTAATCTGGCTCATTTTACTGGCATTATTCGCTAGCCCCATTGCGTTACCTTTGGCAGCCGTTGTGTTAGCCTTTTTAGTGGCTGGCATCGCTGTGGTTATCGCCATCATTTTTACGGCAATCATGTTGGTTGCGGCATTATTCTTAGCTGGTGGCTTTTTACTAATTGCCGGGATTGCGGTGTTATTCCAATCATTTATCACTGGCATTTTTTACATTGGTACTGGCCTAATCGGTTTAGGTGCAGGCGCATTAGGTTTATTGTTCAGCTACTTAATCGTCAAATTGTTACTACAATGGGGCGCCGCACTGATTAAACACATCTACCGTAAAGTCAGAACACCTAAGCGGAAGGGAGCCAATCACTAATGAAAAGAATTGCAAAATGGGCCACCATCATTCTAATTATCGGCTTAATTTTTGCCGGTTTAAGCGCCGCATTTGGTGGCGTTCGCGCCATTACTTATGATCATGGATTTCACATCATTAAAACGCAAACACAAAGTAAACAATTAGGCCGCATTGACCAAGTTAAAATCAATAGTGGCGCCGCAGATGTGACAATCACACAAGGTAAGCGCGCGGCAATTAAAGTGCAAGGCGATGTCACTAATGCCGCTAAAATTCGTCAAAATGATGGCACATTAACCGTTAACCAAACTAAAGACCTACCACACATCGGTTTTAGTTCAGATGAAACAATACCGCAAATTAAGCTGACTTTGCCAAAACGACGACTGGCCCAACTAAATTTGTCATTGGATAGTGGCAACTTAAAACTGCAAAACATCACAACCCAACAACTTTATTTAGATCTAAATGGTAATGGTTTTACCGCTAACCAACTCAAAGTCACTGGCAATGGCCAAATTACCACCGGTGGTGGCGACGTTAAATTGACTAACACGACCTTGACTAAAGTTGATAGTTCTAGCAGCTTCGGTAATATCAGCATTAATAATAGCCATTTAAACCAATCTAAACTAAGCAGCGATGACGGTGACATTGAGATTGAAAACAGTCGTTTAACTGGAATTACAACATTAGCCACTGACAACGGTGATATTGCTTTGACTAATAGTGATAGTACCGGTTATCATTTGCGCAGTAAATCTGGTGATATTCATTTCCGTGACCGTACGCAGCAATCCTCTTATTTAAAACACCCTACCGCTGCTAATCGAATTAAAGCCACAGCACAAACTGGTGATATTAAAATTGAATAACAAAAAACTGAACCAGCAGCTATCTTGCTGGTGAACGTTTACTACTATCATGATGCACAACTATCAGTTTAGTCATTAAAAGGGCTGTCCCATAATCAAATTATGGAGCAGCCCTATTTTTTGCTATTTCTCTAAACTTATCGGGTCTTTTTTGATCTTTAAGCTTGCCGGCGCTGCTTCATCGTGAGCCGATAATTGAACCAACTTGCCACTAATGCAATCGCGGCCAGCAAGGTAATTAGCCAATAGTCCACCGTAGCACCCTGTGCCGTTGTTACTTGTAAACTGCCGGGCTGTAATTGATAAATACCAATAACAGCAGCAAAAATATTGGTTCCCAACGAACCTGCATATTGTTGAGACATGTTAAACGCGGCATTAATATCCGCTTTTTGTTCAGATTCGACTTGAATACTAGCATGACTGATAGTATTTCCAAAAGCAAAATTGAAGCCCAAACGCAACAAAAAATAAAAAATCAGCAGTAACCAAACGGTTAAATGGCGGTCCAACACCACAAAAGCCAGCGCGCTCAATACAAAAATCACGTGGCCGATCACAATGGGCAAAGGCGTCCCGACGCGATCCATCCAACTACCTGCTAAAGGCGCAATAAGAACACCTAACAGGGCACCAGGCAGTAAAATAATCCCCGCCACAAATGCATCTTCTTTTAAAACATATTGCGCGACTTGTGGTACCACAAAAGAAAAACCAATATTGATAAATTGCAACAAGAAGTAGCCTAATAAACTCCAAGTGACAATTTGATGCCGAAAAATCGAAAAATCAATTAAATGACGGGAGGAATGGCGATTATAATAATAATAGGCTACTAACGTTAACCCGCTTAAAAGCAGCAACAGCCAAAATTGCCAACTAGTAAAACTAACCTTTGCCGCTCGGTTAAAGGTCAACGACAATAAAATCAAAAACAGGCTTAAAAGTCCAAAACCCCAGCCATCAAAACGATCTTGCGGATTGACTGGCTTTAAGTCTAAATTAAAATATCCCAGAACAAAGACCACCAAAATTAAGGGGAAAAGTAGCCAGAAAATTAACCGCCAAGACCACAACGCGGTTAAAAAGCCGCCATAAGTTGGCCCTAAAGCTGGCCCCAGTGCAATAATCATCGCTGCCATACCATTATAGGTCGCTAATCGTTGTTGCGGAACAGACGTTAAAATAATATGGAACATTAACGGCGTAGCCAAACCGGTCGAAAACGCCTGAACTAAACGACCCAGTAAAATCACACTAAAATTAGGTGCAACTGCACTGAGCAAATTACCTGCTGTGAAAAAAATCACGGCGACTAAAAATAATGTTTTGACTGAATAGCGTTTAATTAAATGGGCCGAAGCGATCATCGTCATGGTGACTACCAATAAATAGCCTGTAGTTAGCCATTGAATGGTCGCTAAATTAACGTTCATTTGTTTGGTCAACGTTGCAAACGTCACGTTTAAAGACGTTTCAACTAAAACGCCCATAAAACTCAATAATCCAGTTGCGACAATACCCAGTACGGTTGCCCGTGAAAGCCGTTGTTGCATGTCATATCCCTGCTTTCCATTTCACAAACATCATGAATTCAGTCTACCACAGCTGTCAGTCAGAATGCATATGTTTATTGTCCAAAATGAAAAGCGACCTGAAGCGACAGTTGTCACTGTCAGCCCAAGTCACTTTAAACTAGTTTATCCTAAGCTTGCTCCTTTACTGCAAGTTTAGCTTTAGCAGGAACGATTTGTTGCGGCAAAATTTGGTTGAGTGCAATGGCTAAAATGGCACTGACGGCAACTGGCGAACTCAATAAATACTGAATGAGTTGCGGCGCTTCTTTGGTTAATTGTTCTGGAATTAAAATCAACGCCAACGTCATAATGATTGGAAGGCCAATGATATATAAATCCCGTTCCGCAAACTGCTGCTGCCGAATCACTTGCAAGCCACTCAGCATAATAGTTGAACAAATGATGGCAAAAACGCCGCCGATAACAGGAGCTGGAATCGCCGCTAAAAAGGCTGCTAATTTACCAATAAAACTAAAGCCGATAAACCACACACCAGCTGCTATAAAAGCACGCTTACTAGCCACACCTGTAATGGAAATCACCCCTGCATTAGTCGAATAACCTGTCATCGGTGTGGAACCTGCCAGCGCGGCGATTAAACAGCTGAGCCCTTCACCGATAATCCCACGATTCCATTGTTTATCTGTCATCGGTTCTTGTAAAATAGCGCTCATCGCAAACCAAGTACCAGACGTTTCGGTCAATAAAACAGCGTAAATCACGATCATGGTTAAAATAGCCGAAAGCGAAAAATGAAAACCGTAATGCGTCACCGCAAAACTAGGTAAGCTAAACCAAGGTGCTGTCGCAATGGATTTAAACGAAAAACGCCCCATGCTCGCGGCCAATAAAGAACCACCTAACAAGGCAATAATGATCGAACTGACTTTAAATGCGCGGGCTAAACGAGGAAACCGTAAACTAATGGCAACACAGGTCACTAAAATCGTCGCCGTCACCACGCCTAATATGACATTTTGGTTAAGGTTACCGCCAGCTTGGAAAATATTGTCATTCAATGCGGAAGGAATTAACGACAACCCCACTACCGTAATAATGGTACCGCCGACTAATGAAGGCACCAAATACCGAATGATTTTTTGAAAGAAGCCAGATAGACCAAATAAGATCACTAAAACCGCGCCCACTAACAACGAACCAAATACGGTTGCTAAACCATGCTGGCCGCCACCGTTTGCTAAATAAATCCCAGCAATCGCGCCGATAGGAACAAAGGAAGGCCCTTGCGTCATCGGCATCTTCATAAAATACCTAGTTTGCAAAATGGTGCCGATTCCAGCAGCAAAAAAGGTTATTTGAATCAAGGCCATTTTGGCATCCATACTCATTGCCAATAAACCAGCAATAATAAACGGCGGGACATAAACATCCATCGCCAAAACATGTTGTAAACCTAATAACGTTGCCGTGTGCGCCTTAATCGCTTCATCTGGTCCGACGATTAATCCTGCTTTATTTGCCAAATCCATTCACTCCAATATTCGTTTTTTAAACAGATTAAAGCTAAATTAGTTCCGAAAAATAAGTAAATAGCGCTATTTACGAACAAAAGGAATGAAACTAGTATAAAATTAATTTCAAGAATGATCAAGGGGAAAATTAAATAATAATTCGGATTTTGCAAAACAATGTATTTTTAAGTTAATTACCTTTATATTGTTATCATAAAACAAACGCTAACTTAGGAGGAATGATCATGTCACTTGAAACTAAATTAATGCAGCGCCTGCAGGCAGCAGAAAAGGAAATGATTAGCATCCGCCGGCATTTACATCGGCACCCAGAAATTTCCTTCCATGAAAAAGAAACCGCTCATTACATCAAACAATTTTACCAAGGACTTGACTGCCAAGTTCGTGATTGTGGTACTGGTTATGGTATCATCGTGGATATCATTGGCGGCCATTCAGGACCTAAAATCGCATTGCGCGCGGATTTCGATGCGCTAGCCATTCAAGAAGATAATGATTTACCATTTAAATCCGTCAATCCCGGCGCCATGCATGCTTGTGGGCACGATGCGCACACAGCTTATTTATTAGTTCTAGCTAAACAACTCATTGCGTTAAAAGCCGATTTGCACGGCAGTGTGCGGATTCTTCACCAACCAGCCGAAGAAGTGGCCCCCGGGGGTGCTTTAAGCATGATTAAAGCTGGCTGTTTAACGAATGTAGACCGGGTGCTTGGCTTACACGTGATGTCATCCATCCCTACTGGTACTATCGGTTACCACCAAGGCGAAACGCAAACTGGCCGCAGTAATTTTACCGTTAAATTTATTGGAAAAGGCGGCCACGCGTCAATGCCGCAATTGGCAAATGATGCCATTGTCGCCGGCAGCTATTTTGTCACTTTACTGCAAACGGTTGTCGCCCGCCGCTTGGATCCTTTCGCGACAGCTAGTGTAACTATTGGCTCTTTTGACGGTGCTGGTACGTTCAATGCGATTAAAGCAGCCGTTACCTTAAAAGGTGATGTGCGTGTGATGCAAGAAAGTACGCGACAATTAGTTCACCAGCAAATTGAACAAATCATCCGCGGCGTAGAAACTACTTTTAACGTTCACGCAGATTTAGACTATGATGATAATTACCCCGTATTATATAATGAGCCGCAATTAACCCAAAAAGTCGTCGCTGCTATACAACACGCTGCTATTCCGGAAATCAAGCACATCACCGATTGCGGTCCGCAAGATCCCTCTGAAGATTTTGCTTACTATGCACAAAAACGGCCCAGTTGCTTCTTTTACGTTGGTTGCATGCCGGATGATCAACAAAATCATCCCCATCACAGTCCCAATTTTTTACTAAATGAAGCCGCCTTACTGATTGCTGCTAAAGCCGCTGGCACCGCTGTTTTAAACCTTTTAGCACCAGAAAATTAAAAAAATGCTCGCTGCCATTAACCACCATGTCACTTTGGTCATAAATGGTCCAGTAAGCATTTTTAGTTAACGACATTACCGTTGACGCACATGCTTTGGTGACCCGTTAGCAGCACCTTTAGGCCAGCGTTCAAATGTATAGGCCATTTGCCAAAAGGCGTATTCAAGCTGGCTGCTAATGCAAAGGGCTTGCACCATCGCCTGTTGCTCCGCTACCGAACTTTTTTGATACAGGCGGTTAATCACCCGACAAGCTTGCTGTAATTGCGCCGCTGCCGTTTTATCCGCGTAGGTTGCAATCCACTGCTGGTAAAGTGGATCCGGTGAGCCGTGCTGATTTAAGCGCACCCCAATTTCATGGTACAGCCAAGAACAAGGCAACGCCGCGGCAAAAGCCGTATTCGACGTGCCATCAATTAATTGGCGGTACATGTGTGAAACATAATGATAAGCTGTGGGTGCCACCGGCGTTTGCGCAACCTCTTTATCTGTAATCGCTAACTGCTTGAAAAAGTCCCGCCGCACCGCAAGTTCACCAGACGCTAAGCCTTTCGCTTCTGCCACCATCAAATCAGCTACCGCTTTATCCGTAGTCTGCTGTGCAATCAAAAAATGTAAGCGGCTAAAATGTGATAAATAATACTGATCCTGGATTAAATAATAGCGAAAAATTTCCGGTACTAAGTTATCGCTTTCCAATTCTTGAATAAAAGGATGCTGGAAACTTCCCTCCCAATACGGGGTAACCTTTTGCCGCACTAATTTTGTAAAAAGCATGCTACTCCTCCTAGCTAAAATAGTTAAATAGCCATTGGGATAAGCCGCTTAAGTTAATCAGAAGCAATCGCTGTTACACAAGCAAATCATTGACTAATCTGCTTGCTGAGACATAATTTGCACCCTTACCCACTAAAAATGACTATTCCAGCACTTAGGGATAGTCTTTTACTCAACAAGTCACATTTCCCTCCGTCAGTTTTACTGAATCAGGTTCAATGGGTATCATCTCAGCCGTTGCAGCACCCCAAATGTTACTATTTAATTATCTTTACTTTAACATAATTAAGCGCTTTCTACGACCGGTGCTAAAGCCAAAATGGAAACAAAGTGGCAATAATGGCAGTGGCATCATACTTTAGCGCCTGTTTTTTTAGCTGTTGCTGCAATAACGCAATGGCCGGTGGCATAGCTTGTTTGTGAACCGACTGGTAAAGGGCTAACTTTTGGTATAACTTGCTTGCCACTAAAGCTGCATCGCCACTGCGGTTTAATCCACTAGCTGCTTTTAATAAATAATCTCGTAAAATCGGCAAACGCTTGACCACTGAATCAGAATAAGCGGCGCTGAGTTGCGCCATTAATTGTTCGGCTTTTGCTTGCTTAGCCATAACTGCCACACTCCTTTTGGGATCCAAGTACAGTGTAACATTCAATCAAAACTCCCGATGATATAAAAAACATCGCAAAGTAGTCAACTTCTTCCCAATTTTAAATTGAATTTGTTCAGTTCCAGAACGCTGAAAACCGCGGTGCTCATAAAACCGATAATTGTAGTTATCGTCTGTGTATAAATAAAGCGCCTTGCCAGCCACTTCACTTTTCAACGCATTCAGTAAAAATGTGCCGCTTCCTTTGCCCTGTGCCTGCGGATCCACCGCAAAAAAGTTGATTTCACCATCAGACTGATAATGGCGCCGGTATGCCGCATAAAGTGCTTGATTAGCTTGGGCATAGCGATCAACCCCACCAGCAAAAACATGCTGTAAAGTTTCCCACAGCCACACCTTTACCTGACGCCAACGACTAAATTGGATCTTAGGCTGGCCTGTCAAATCTGCCATTAAAACACCCACTAAATGATCACCATCATACACCGCTAATACATGAGTTGCGCGATTGAGCTCAGAATTAAAAAAATAGTGACCATAGCGCTTTAACAGCCAACTATTTGCGAAGTAACGCTCAAAATGCATCCCTACAATCGCGTACTGTACTGCTTGCTGATAATCTTTTTCTGTAATGGCTGTATTCTTAATGGCATGTTCATTCCTCCGCGTTATTTTTGTTAGTCTACAATGACCAGCAATGCCAACACAAATTTAGTGCTAAAAAATATTGGCCACACTAAATTGGCGCTGACATGTTCAGCTATTATTTTCGCCGCGTTCTGCTTTAGCCGTGCGCGTCACTTTTTGAACAAAGCGCGTTTTCTGTGCGGTATAACCATCACGATCATGCTGATAAGGTACCCAAAGAGATAACTTTAATTGTTCGTATTTTTTTGCCACTTTGGGGTGTACCTTCAAATAATCACGAAAATATAATTCATCATCATCGCCAAAACAACGCAAGTGCAAATGGAATACCCGCTTAGCAAAACCAGTAGGCAAATAACCCTTATTAAAATCGATACGGTGCTTCGTTTGTGCCATGCAGAGATAGCCATGTTTAAGCAATCTTGTTTTAATTAAGTCATGTTCACTTTCTGGCGCCGCTAACAAAATATCAATGATCGGTTTGGCCCAAATGCCCTGAATAGCAGTACTGCCAATATGTGCAAGGAAAACATTCCTTGGCAAAAAAGCTGCAAGCGATCGCTTTTCTGTTTGGTACCAATCTTCCCAGTAGGCTTGATGCGGCGTCAATTGAATGGGAAACAACTCCCATAATTCTTTAAGTGACATTTCTGATAGTGATTTAGTCATTTAATGTTTTCTCCATTCTGATCGTCTATTGGCCCCATCTATGTTTTTAGTTAAATAACTTCAGAAACAGCTAGCTCCTTAACACGATGTCCCTTTCTTAAACGCCAAACACGTCTTACTTGTTCTTTTTGTAATAGCCAAAAACAAGCCTGAACATATTTTCCATTCATTGTCCAATTATCTTTTCGCGGAGTAATGTCAAAAATGCGCTGCCAAGATTGTGCTGTGACTATTTTTTGCTTCTCTGCTGGTAAATTATCGAATCAACGCTCTTTTTCTTCCCATTCTTTTTCATTAGTCGCATCATTATTGTACCAATCATTTAATACAAAATGCCAAGCAGAAAAATCACTTAGTAAAATATCTTCCTCTGTAATATCTAATTCAATGCATACTTGATCGGCATAATCGTGTCGTTCCCTAAAATCGGGACGCCGGTGAGTGAAGTTTTGTCTATACCAAGCCCAAATCGGATACGTCACACCTGCTGGCGCTGGTCCAACTTTAGCCCGTAGCTGCTCAGTCATCCAAGTATAAGCTCGCTGAAAAATACGATTACTCTCTAAAATAGTGGAATTTAAATTATCAGACTTTTGTGGGTCACAGCTCACACTACCTGTGCGCATTAACTTTTGATAAACCACATAAGGCTGATTTGTCCACACAATCATCTTGTCGCCAACCTCTATCCATAAAAATTTCTAATTGCTAGGTTATTATAAATTTAGTATCAGTAATATTCAATAAATGATAACAGACAGATGATTAAAAAAATGCACATTTTCAGTCGTTAAGAAAGAAAACGTACACTTTTATTGTTGTTAGATATTACTGGAACTAAATTTAGTTATTTTTTGCATTTTAACCTCGTCACATTCTCAACGTATTAAAGGTAATTCGACTAAACACTTTATCCAGCCTGAATCCTAATATCTAGCTCACCATAGTATTTATAATATATACTCAACTTAAAAAAACTTATCTTTGATTATTTTTTATAATAATCTTTGAACCAATTTTATTATTGATTTGCGATGACAACTAGCAACAACTAAATATAGTAATAATTTGTGGAAAATATTAAATACCGATTTGTTGTTTAATTAGCTGTGTTATTACACTACTGGCAACACTAGAAACGAATGTTAGTGAAACACTAGAAAATTTGGATAACACTTTTTTCGTATCTTTCCACACTGAATCATCCCTAATATTATCTAGAAATTGATGTCCTTCAAACGTTAAATTACCGGGGATTATCTCAGTTGGCATATTATCTCCCCAGCTAGCCTTACCGGTTATATAATTAGCTTCTTTTAATTTTGTTATCGAATAAGCGATCTCATCTAGATTAACATATCCCCTTTTAGAAACAGATGCTAATAGCTCCTTCCCATCTGGCCCAGAAATGTTTTCATTTGATTCAATAGCTAGCAAAATATGCCGAACTAAATCATGATCTAATTTCATTAATCAATCTCCTATTTTACCATATCAGAAACTTGATCTATAAAATCAAAAACATCTGATATCTTTATAATAATATCTAAGAACTACTGTTATAAGAAAATTTACTTATTTTTCCTAACATAATTGTAATTTAAATTATGAATTTGTCACTCACAACTTCAAATATTTTATTGTGATCCTCATCTCTTAAAAAATTACTACTGTGAACTAATTTTATATGGGGATATCAATCATTTAAGGCCATAAGTTCAGCTTGTTCAACCACTGTATTCACAGCTTCAGGAGCAATGTCAGGTGGATAACCATATTTTCTAAGAAGATGTTTTACTGCCACACGCATTTTTGCTTGAATATTCCGCCGTTTTTCCCAGTCAACCCCAGCTTCTTTTTTGACTAATTTAACTAATTCTTGTGCGATCAAATGCAGCTTTTCTTCACCTAGGACTTCAATGGCTTTCTCATGATCCGCTAATGCATCATAAAAAGCTACTTCTTCTTGATTAAGGCCTAAATTTTTTCCCCTTTTCTGCTCAGCATTGATATTTTTAGCCATTTCAATAAGCTTACGAATAACTATTTCACTAGTAATACCACGCTTATTGTATTCATCAATCGACTTTTGAAGCATATCTTCAAATTTCCCAGATGTCACTTTGTTGGTTTTCATCATTGCTTTAATCTGACCCTTTAATAATTTTTCCAATAAAGTAATTGCGACATCTTGTTCTGGCATATTGTTAACTTTTTGCAAAAATTCATCTGAAATTAAATCAACGCTTTGCCTTTTAAGACCTAAATCATTATATATGTCAACGTTTGGCTCAGAAATAATAGATTGATCTAATAACTGCTGCATCTGGTACTTTACATTGGTAGATTCTCTTGAATCTCTTGATGTAATAGGTTGTTTTAGCTTTTGAATAAACACCTTAACTGTCTTAAAGAACGCAATCTCTTTTCCATATGCCTGTACTTCAGGCTGAGTAGAGGTTAACGCATAGGCCTTTTGTAGTTCTGTTACAACATCTAAAAATTTCTTTTGTGTATCTTCGTCTTCATGTAGAATTTCATTAGCTACCTGTCGAGTAACCTTTAATCGTATTTTGCCATTTTTGGAATCAAAGCCAGAATAATCAACTCCATACAAAAAATCATTAGTGATGATATCGTACTTTTCTTTTAGAAGGGCTAAAGCCTTATTCATATTAATCCCAACTTGCCCTCGGTCTTCTGTAGAATAAACATTTAATGCGGTCTTTAAATTTTCCGCAATGCCAATATAGTCAACAATTAAAGCACTATCTTTATCTTTAAATACTCGATTAACACGGGCGATTGCTTGAATCAGGTTATGCCCTTTCATTGGTTTATCAACATACATAGTATTCATCGCAGGTACATCAAAACCTGTCAACCACATATCAATCACAATAACAATCTGTAATTCATCATAGTTATCCTTCATCCTCTTTTGAAGAACTCTTCGATCTGCTTTACTAGTTTGAAATTTTGCCATCTCAGGTCCGTCAGCAGCAGATGAAGTCATGACAACTTTAATTTTGCCCTTATTAAGATCATTACTTTCCCATTCCGGCTGAATATTAACGATTTCGTTATAAAGGCGCACAGCGTTTCGACGAGACATCTCGACAATCATTGCTTTGCCGAATGTTTCCTTTTGTCTGGCTTCAAAATGATGAACAAAATGTTTAGCTATACTTTGTAAACGTGGTTTTGCCCCAACTAAAGCCTCCAATCGTGAAAATTCTCGACTACGTTGAACATTAACCTCAAGATTAGGATCATCATCTAAATGAGCATCTCTTAGAAGCTGCTGATATTTAGCTTGAGCGTCTCCTTTTAATTTCAAAGGAAAGACATGACTCTCATAATAAATCTTAACGGTGGCATGATCGTTTACCGCCTGAGTAATATCATAAACATCAATGTAGTTACCAAAAACAGCAACCGTTGATTTATCTGTTGTCGAGATCGGCGTACCTGTAAAACCAATAAAGGCAGCCTTAGGCAAAGCGTCACGCAAGTATTTTGCATAGCCATAACGTAAACCATTATTTGTGAATTTTGGCTCTAGTCCATACTGACTACGGTGTGCTTCATCAGCGATAACAATAACGTCACTACGATTAGTCAAGACTGGCATTTCCGTTTCACCGTTTTCAAAATTGGGCGAAAACTTTTGAATAGTTGAAAAAACAATGCCGCCAGACTGCTTATCCATAAATTTACGTAATTCAACACGTGATTCAGCATGCTCAGGATTTTGACGTAAGAATTCATGGGCCGCAGCAAACGTGTCAAATAACTGATCATCCAAATCATTACGGTCATTAATCACTAACATCGTTGGATTATTGAGCTTTCGAGCCACAATACTAGCAAAGAAGACCATCGATAAACTCTTACCTGAACCAGTCGTATGCCATACAACCCCAATACGCTTATCATTTGGATCAGCGATAGTTCGTTTAGCAGCATTAACTGCTTTATTCACCATATAGTACTGGTGGTATGCGGCTAAAATTTTAATGGTATTATCGCCATCAGTTTCAAAGATAATGAAGTTTTTAATCAGATTAAGCAAGTCTTTAGGATTTAGCATATACTTAATCATCGTTTCTAGTTGAAGATCATCATCTTCTGAAATATTTTTGGGAGCTCTCCAACGCATGAATCGATCAAAACCAGCGGTTAATGAACCTGCTCGTGAATTAATACCATCCGAAGCGATCAAAATTTCATTATACTTAAGGTATTCAGGTATTTCTGCCTTGTAGGTTTGTAACTGACGATAACCATTTTCAATGCTGACATTAGGGTTACTAGCATCTTTGAATTCAAACGTAACAACTGGTAACCCATTTATAAAGATAGTCGTATCAGGACGCCTCTCGCGGTTTCCTTTGAAGGTAAATTGATTTGTTGCAATAAACTCATTATTTTCAGCATGATCAAAATCAATAGGATATAGAACCTCAGTCCTATCTTCACCTTTTTTTGTTGTCCTGACCCTGATTCCTTCAATTAATAACCTGTGAAAATAATGATTGTTAACTATCATATCAGGATTATCAGCTAATCGGCTCAGTTGTCGAAATGCTTCTCTATAGATTTCATCTGAATATCCTGGATTAAGTCCACGAAGTGCCTTTTGAACATTATCGGTCAAAAGAGATACTGAATGGTCATTATCTCTCATCGCATCAATTTCAGGATTTGGTGATGTAAGACTTGGACTTTTATAAACATCGTATCTAACCTGCTTTAAGGTAGCTAAAGCTAGATTTTCAACATCAGATTCTAGTAAATAACCTTTTGACATGATGTATAACGCTCCTTTCTTTTATTTAATTGAATAAATGATAATTTAGACGCGGTAATGACGATCATTTTTGAAGAACAAACCAATAATGATAATTTTTCTAAAGCGGCTTTAACAGATATTGCTACCTATAAAAATGGATTGGCAATGCAAAAATATCGACCCAATGATGATGAGCAAAGTTTACCGGTGCTTAAGATTAAAGAATTAAATCAAGGATACACTGATGATTTTTCAGATAAATGTTCAGCAAAAATTGATAAGAACGTAATTGTAAACACAGGCGATATCATATTCTCATGGTCTGGGACACTGCTTGTAAAAAACTGGACAGGTAAAACTGCTGGGTTAAACCAGCACTTATTTAAAGTTACTTCAAACGATTACCCTAAATGGTTTATCTATGAGTGGACTAAATACCACTTACGTAAATTTCAGTCAATTGCAGCTGGAAAAGCGACAACCATGGGGCATATCAAAAAAAGTGATTTAAAATCTTCGAAGGTCCTTATACCTAATGAAAATAGATTTAAAAAATTAGACGTTATAATGAAACCACTTTATGATAAACGAATTGAGGTTATTAAAGAAAACCAACGGCTATCGGAGCTCAAACATATATTACTAAAAAAATACTTCTAAACTACTAAATTATCATTTATGTGTCTATTTAGACGTATTTTCTTCTCAATAAGCATAATTGGACTATACTTTCTATATTGTTCTTCCTTAGAAGGAAAATCAAATTCATAATTAAGGATGGCTTTTTTATCACCACGTGGCATCTTCGTTCCCTTAGAAGTTGATACAACATATTTAAAAAAATGATCACTTTGTAAAATGCAATATAAGTACTCATCTAATACATCTGTGTTGTGCGCCCGAAAACATAGCACATCGCTAGATCTAGTCCCGTCTCTGTCAGCAAACCAAACTTTCTTAAAATAAGGCCGGATATTTGACATCAAAATATCACCTTTTTGGTAATAATTGACTGTTTTTGCCTTTGGCAAATTATCTTTACCAAACTTTATTCCACCACGATTTGGCAACATATTATCCGTACTAACATAATTAGTAGTATTAGCTTCTTCTATGCCCACTCGTGACTTAATAAGCTGAGCACAGTCACGTAATTTCACTCTCACATTAAATCACCCTATATACTTTCTATGTGCTATCTTCACATTCTGCTGTTTAACCATTGCATAATGCAACGTAGTATCAATTCTCTTGTGACCCAATAATTGTTGTAGTTGTTCTATTGGCATCCCCTTATCTATCGCTGTTGTTGCTAAAGTTCTTCTGAACTTGTGCGGATACACTCTTGATATTCCTACTTTTTGACCCAGATGCTTAAGTCGTGCTTCTACTCCGCCAATCGTTAGTCTTGTGTACTCCTTATATAGTGAAACGAATAGGGCAGGTTCATTATCACGTCTATTACTTAAATATTTTTGCAAGTGTAACTTAGTCCGAGCATCAAAGTAAGCAATTCGTTCCTTACTACCCTTGCCGAATACTATGCATTCCCGTTCTTCAAAATTAATATCATCACGGTTCAATAACACTAGCTCGCCCACTCGGATCCCAGTTGAAGCCAGAAGATCAATCATCGCTAAATCGCGAATCTGGGTACAATTATCACGGAGCTTTTCTAATTCTTCATCAGAATAGGTTTCTTTTACCGTCGTCGACACCTTCACTTTGTGAATCCTGCGCACCGGACTTTTGACAATATAGTCTTCATCTTCTAACCAATTAAAGAAGCTAGACATGATCCGTCTGATATTGTCGATCGTAACCTTACTTGATTCGTGAACTGCTTGATAGTTAGTTAAATAATTCCTTAACTCATCGGTCTCGATTTCTTTGGCATTTTTACCGATTGAATCCAATGCTTTAGTAAGTGTCGCTTTGTAGTATTTTAATGACTTTTCCGAACATCCTTCTGTCCGCTTAGCAGTAAAATATTTCTTTAATAACAAGTTATTATCATCTGAATCATTTTTAACAGCAGTAGTAGATGCAAGACTACCAAGAATACCCTTTAACCGCATCAATTGTTGGTTATTTAAATATGGCAACATTTCTCTAACTACTTTATCCACTTCTATTTTCTGCATAGTCAATATCTCCGTTTTTAATACCATTACACCACACAGAATTAGTTTATAGGTGAATAAATGATAATTTAGTTGTTTAGAAGTATTTGTTTAGTAAAGATTTCTTTAACTGAATTAGTTTCCTATTTTCGCTGTAATTTGCATGAATCTGCTCAAACATTGATCGAGCAATATTACTAAAGTCATCCAACATGTCTTTTGTGTTAGGTATTTTAATTTCTATGTTGCTAAAATCGGATTTATTTAAATTCCTGATGGTTGTTCCACCACTACCAAGATTTCCAATTTTATTTTTTAGAGATCTCAATTCAAGGAATACCCAGTAAGTGTATTTATCGTCAAGAATTAATGAATTGATCTGCTGATTGGTTTGAACGACTCCGCCTGCTAATGAAACAAGCCCGGGTGTCCCAATACAGCTAACCATTATTGTATTAGTAGGTAGATATTTACTTTTTTGCGAATTAGCTCCCAATGCAGAAAGATTTTGTGTCGTTTCATCTACAAATACTTTATTATGCATATCTGGGATTTTAACAAAGGGAACATCAGTACCATAGTTTTCTTTAACCTTTGTACTAGGAGTTTTCCCCGTAATAATATATTTTGCCAATGATTTTAAAGTGATTTTTCGACTAATATTATTTCTATACTGATTCCAAATTAACGATATTAGCTCAAGTAAATTATCATTTAACCTATTGTTGTGCTCTATCTTTTGAATAATAGGATTCAACCGGGAAACAACTTCATATTGCTTATTAAGTTCTGGAATGTCAACTTCAAGCTCCTTCATGGTCTTTCCTGAAACCTCTTTAAAAGTCGATCCAGAAGCAACCTGCTCTAATTTATCTTTACTATTTAACATTAAATAGTAAAGATAATCTGGAAGTACTTTTGAGATATCAGGCACAATATTCTTAAAGCCTTGATTCGTCGTTAGAGTATCTCCAGCCATCGCTACATATCCTATTGGTGCTCTAGAACTCACTAAAATGCTATTAGTGGGCATTGATCTGGCACTCGAATGATCCAATCCCAGTCTAGATATATCCCTTCGCCCATGAAAAATATATTTCCTATGGTACCTACTAAGGTCTTTAGGAGTAATCCATCCTATGCCGTTTTCAGCATAGTACTCAGAATGTTTAGTAGATGGAGTGCCCCCACCAACTATCTTACCAATATCCTTTAGTTTATATTTCATATCCAAGCTCCTTCAATACATCCTTAATCTGAGCCTGCAATCTATCACTCTCTTCAAATTGCTCTTTCAATTCACTCGTGAGCCGTTTCATTTTAACTTCATATGGTTCACCATTATCTTCTTGCTTAGCAAGGCCTACGTAACGACCAGGAGTTAACACATAGTCGTTTTTAGCAATTTCATCTAACTTAGCAACCTTACAGAAACCTGCAATATCTTGATATTTTTGATCATTAGTCCCTCGATAAGCATGATAGGTATCTGCAATCTTCTTTATGTCTTCTGTGTTAAAGGCGCGATGGGTCCGGTCAATCATTTCACCTAGATTGCGCGCATCAATAAACAGCGTTTCACCTTTTCGTGACCGTTCATCTGCTGATTCCTTATTCATATCAATAAACCACAGTGAAACAGGAATCCCTGTAGAATAAAACATTTGGCTTGGTAAGGCTACAATCGCATCAATCTTGTCATCCTCTAAGATAGCCTTCCGAATCGTAGCTTCAGCACCTATTGAAGTTGATAAAGCACCATTAGCTAGAACAAAACCTGCTTTACCATCCGGAGCAAGCTTGCTGATAATGTGCTCAATCCAAGCGTAGTTGGCATTCCCTTCTGGAGGTACTCCGTACTTCCACCGAGCATCTTCTTTTAACTTATCGCCACCCCAACGCTTAACGTTAAATGGTGGATTAGCCAAAATATAATCGAAGCGTTCACCTTTATGTAAATCATTAGTAAAGGTATTCCCTTGGTGAGGACCAAGGTTGTTGTCAATCCCTCGAATGGCCAAGTTCATCTTAGCTAATTTCCAAGTAGTAGGATTCGATTCCTCACCGTAAACAGACAAGTCACCAATATATCCTTGATGTTCCTGTAAAAATTTATCTGATTGAACAAACATCCCGCCTGAACCGCAACATGGATCATAAATCCTACCTTTATAAGGTTCAATCATCTCAACCAATATACGAACAATAGATCGAGGTGTATAGAATTCTCCGCCTTTTTTCCCTTCACTAGAAGCAAATTGATTCAAAAAATACTCATAAACGCGTCCAATAATATCTGATTGTTTGGCTTCTTCATCACCTAAACTAATATCCGAAATCAAATCAACAACTTCACCTAAACGAGCTTTATCTAAATCAGGTGAGGCATAGTTCTTACTGAGTACGCCACGCAATGAACTATTTTTCTTTTCAATCGCATCCATTGCTTTGTCAATAATTTCACCGATTTTTGGTGTCTTAGCCGATTGTTGAATTAGGCTCCAACGAGCTTCTTTTGGAATCCAAAAGATATTTTCCGAAAGATACATATCCGGGTCTTCTGCATCTTTTGGGTAATCGCCTTTTAATAGCTCTTCACGTTTTATCTCAAATGAATCAGACACATATTTAAGAAAAATGAGTCCTAAAACCACATTACGATACTCAGAAGCATCCATACTTCCTCGCAATGCATCAGCCGTTTTCCACAGCTTGTCTTCAATGTTTAATTCTTTTGATTTCGCTACCATTCTCGTAACTCCCTCGTAATTTCCATAATATAACTAGTCTAAAATTTCAAAAATTCAAGTGATACATTTTTACCTTTTAATCTAAATGAAAGAACCATTACCATTTTCAGACCTAACCACATTAATTTCTGCTTTATTAAAATCAATATCTAGTAAATGTTCTAAGTTTCCCACATATTGTTTAATCCAATTTACTTTAGTTGATAAAAAGGTTGGATACGTTTTCTTATGTTCCTCTAACAACTCTATTATATATTTTTACAAACTATTTATTATTACTAAAAAGAAGTTGAAAAGTGTACTCTTTATGGTCATCTTTAATTAGCTAATATCAATATAAAATCTTAACAGTATAATCTTGTCAATTTAATCAAAGACCAGTATCAAATCAATTATACCAAAATTATTTGTCAGGCTAAAAAACAACATTTAAGTCTACTAGGTTCACTGAATAGAATAAATTACTTAATTAGTACTTTCCCAATGTAATATTTAATTAAAAACATCCTTTAACAATCACTAGTAAGTGAAAAAATTCTCACAGTTAGCCTATCTCTTATTTCTTTATAAGAGACTCATGATCTTGTACACTGTCTTTCCGAAGAAAACATAATCTATTCTTAAAAAATCTAAACAAACTACATAAAAGTATCCACCAATTTAATTCTATAGCAGAAAAAAGTGTACTCTTTCCAATCATCACAACAGAAAAAGCACACCTTAAATTATCATTAAATGTTGTTACTACCAGTCTAAACTATTTCTCCCGTTCCAATCCCGTCACACTCTCCACATGCTGGGTCAGTGGGAACATATCCACTGGCTGGGTTTGGCTGGCTTTGTAGCCAAATTCTTGTAGCCGCGTAAGGTCGCGGGCTAATGTTGCTGGGTTGCAACTGACATAAACGATCCGTTTTGGCTGCATTTTGCCCACGGTATCGATAAAGGAGCTGGCTAAGCCTTTACGTGGTGGATCGACTACTAAAGCATCGGCTTTAATCCCGGCTGCTTGCCATTTTGGTAAGATGTCTTCAGCCAAGCCTTGTTCAAACTTCACGTTGTGGATGCCGTTATGCTTGGCATTCCGTTTAGCGTCAGCAACCGCGGCTTCGGTCACTTCCATGCCGTAAACGTATTTAGCGTGCGGTGCCAATGACAAAGAAATGGTGCCAATGCCTGAATAAGCATCGATAACGGTCTCTTCGCCAGTCAGTTGGGCGGCGTCAATCGCGGTTTGGTACAGTTTTTCCGTTTGTACTGGGTTGACTTGGTAAAAGGACAAGGCAGAAATATCAAAGGTGTGGCCGAGAATTTGGTCGTGAATGTAAGATTTGCCGTATAATTTTTTCACGGTTTTGCCTAAAATCACATTAGTTGCTTTTGGTACCACGCTTTGCATGATGCTGACAACTTCTGGCAACTGGCTTAAAATGTTTAAAATCAGCTTCTGCGCTTGGGGAATTTCTTTGGTGCGGGTGATTAAGACAATCATCATTTCGTGGCTAAAGTGGCCCCGCCGCACCATGATGTGGCGGATCACGCCGCGGTTACGATTTTCATCATAGGCTGGAATGTTGTACTGGCGTAACAGGTCGCGCACCACCACTACCGCGTGATCAATTGCGGGGTCTTGGATATAGAAATCTTCTAGTGGCAATAATTGGTGGCTGTGGCGCCGGTAAAAGCCAGTTTCTAGTTGACCTTTCACTTGACGAACCGGGATTTGCGCTTTATTCCGGTAACCGCGAGGATCGTCCATTCCAATTGTCGGCAGCACGTCAATGTCCAAATGATTTTTTTGGTAAACGTTGCGCAATTGTTGCTGTTTAAATTTCAATTGTGCTGAATAGCTTAGGTGTCCTAATGGCGCAATGCCAGCTTGCATGTATACTTTATCAGGTAATTTAACGCGATCAGGACTGTCATTAAAGCGTTGCAATACCCGAGCGTAACCAAAATTTTTACCCACTTTGGTGACTTGCAGCTTCACTTTTTCACTAGGCAATGCGTTAGCCACAAACAACGGATAGTCCGCTACTTTTGCGACGCCTAAGCCTTCATACGTCAGGTCAACGATGGTGGCTGTCACGGTTTCATTCTTAGTTACTGGTGCTTTAAATTTCATTTTGTTCTCCTTTAATGTTGCAATTCTGTTTGATTAAGTAATTGCAACTTGCAAATAACCACAAACGGTGAACGACCCACTGCGAATCGTTCACCGTTTTCGGTTTTTTAATCTGTTACTTTCGGCTTTGCTGGTGTTTGCGGCAGGCCAGCAGTGCGCTCTGCTGCGGTAGCACTTTTTGGCAGCGCAGCGACATCAGCATAAATTTCGATGTGCTGCTTCAAATTGGTGAAAGTCATCGGCGCAGTGCCGCCATATTCACCATCCAAATTAATTTTCATTTTTGTGCCATTCTCAGTTTTTGCGATGAGTCGGTGAGTTTTCGTGTAAATAATCCGTTTATCGTTTAAGTGTTTACCGTTTAAAGCTAACGCAATTAAACGAATCAATTCCGCTAAATTAGAGGTTTTAACAATAATTAGTGAAAAACGACCATCGCCTAGGGTAACATCTGGTGCAACCTTTTCGAAACCGCCGATGGAATTGGTCAGACCCAATAAAAACATGGAGGCTTCACCGTCAAATTCGCCATCATCATAAATTAAGTGCATCGGTACCGGCTTAATTTGCGGCAACATTTTGGCTCCTTCAACCAAATAAGCCAAGTAGCCAAAAATTGATTTAGTTTCCGAGGGCACGCCATAAGTTAATTCGGTTAAAAATCCGCCACCGGCGATGTTCATAAAATATTTATCATCCGCTTGGCCGATATCCATTTTAATGGTCCGGCGCTTCAGCACAACTTTGGCAGCTGCAACCGGATCATCCCGGGGAATTTTTAACGCCCGCGCGTAGTCATTGGTAGTGCCAGCTGGGATAATCGCCATCTTCGGGCGTTTTTTCAGCCCCGCCAAACCATTGACCACTTGGTTGATAGTGCCATCTCCACCTGCCGCGACAACTAGATCAAATCCGGCTTTAGCAGCTCGGGTAGCTTCATTTTGGGCAGAAAGCGGCTCAGCGGTAGTGGCATACGCACTGGTTTCGTAACCCGCCTGTTCAAAAATGCCTAAGATATCGATCATGTTCGGCTTTAAACTTTCATGACCGGACACTGGATTATAAATCACACGCGCTCGCTGCTGCATGGCGCAACCTTCTTTCTCTACCGTTGTTTCAATTCTTGCATCAATAGCTTGTTAGCCACTTTCGGGTTTGCTTGACCGCGGGTTTGCTTCATGATCTGGCCAACTAAGTAACCCACTGCACGGTCTTTACCATTTTTAAAGTCTGTAATTGACTTCTCATTATTATCCAATATTTCAGTGATGATTGGCAATAATTTTGCAGGATCGGACAATTGAACTAAGCCTTTTGCTTCAACCCATTGCTTAGGTTCAGTTCCATTACTAATGGTTTCTTTAAAGACTTTCTTGGCAATTTTCGATGAAATTGTTTCATCAGTAATTAATTTAATCATGGTTGCCAAATGTTCCGGCGTTAATTTTGTAGCCGTTAAATCCATTTTCTGCGCGTTTAAATAAGCATTAACTTCACCTTGTAGCCAGTTAGCGGCTAATTTAGGATCTGCACCGGCTTTAACTGTCGCTTCAAAAAAGTTGGCCATTTCCAGACTTTGGGTCAACACCGCTGCATCTGCTTTACTTAAACCTAGCTCGTTAACGTAACGCTGGCGCCGCTTTGCTGGCATTTCTGGAATCGACTGGCGAACCTTTTCGATCCAATCATCACTGATGTGCAAAGGTGGAATATCCGGCTCTGGGAAGTAACGGTAGTCGTCAGAGCCTTCCTTGACCCGCTGTAACACCGTTTTACCCGTATTTTCATCGTAGCCACGAGTTTCTGGGCGGACAACCCCACCGGACAGCAAAATCTGCGCTTGCCGTTTTTCTTCATAGGCTAAGCCTTTACGCAAAAAGTTAAAAGAGTTGATGTTCTTCAATTCAGATTTTACACCAAATTCTTTTTTCCCTGCTGGCCGAATTGAAATATTAGCGTCAACCCGCAAAGAACCTTCTTCCATTTTAACATCGGAAACTCCGCTGAACTGAATCACTTGGCGCAAAGTTTCCAAATATTGGTAAGCTTCTTCTGGCGAAGCCATGTCTGGTTTAGAAACAATTTCAATCAAAGGCGTCCCCTGCCGGTTTAAGTCAACATAAGAGTATTGCCCACGGTGGGTATTTTTCCCAGCGTCTTCTTCTAAATGCAATTCTTCAATGCCAATTTTCTTCATACTACCATCAGCGCCTTCGACTTCAACCCAGCCATCATGACCGATGGGTTGTTCGAATTGGGTGATTTGGTAAGCCTTTGGGTTATCTGGATAAAAGTAGTTTTTCCGGTCAAAGTGGTTTTCTTTGGCAATCGTTGCATTCAAAGCTAATGCTGCCCGCATGCCGAATTCAACTGCGCCTTTATTGACGCTCGGTAAAACACCGGGATAACCCCAATCGATCACGTTGGTGTTCAAGTTAGGGGTATCACCGAATTCATTCGCCGATGGACTAAACATTTTCGATTTGGTTTTTAATTCCACGTGGACTTCAAGTCCAATTGTCGTTTCAAAATTCACGAGTTATTTGCCCCCTAACGTTGGTGTTTGTTGGTGAAAGTCGGTCGCTTGTTCAAAGGCATAACCTGCTTGGTACAGCGTTGCTTCAGCAAATGGCTTACCAATCAGTTGCATCCCAATCGGCAAACCGGAAGCAAAGCCAGCTGGCAGTGATAAGCCTGGTAAGCCAGCCATATTGACTGGCACACTCAAAACATCGCCAGCATACATGGTTAATGGATCGTCACTATCTTCGCCAATGCCATACGCCGTAGTCGGTGCCACTGGTCCTAAAATTAAGTCATGATCTTTAAAAATATTAGTGAAATCTTGCTGCATCAAAGTTCGTACTTGCGTTGCCTTTTTAAAGTAAGCATCATAATAACCAGCGGATAGCGAGTACATGCCTAACATAATCCGCCGTTTGACTTCTGGACCAAAGCCTTCTGTTCGGGATCTAACGTAAACATCATTTAAGTTACGCGCATCTTTTGAACGCACGCCGTAACGAATACCGTCAAAACGCTGTAAGTTAGAGGATGCTTCGGAACTAGAAATAATGTAGTAAGCTGCGACACCATATTTACTGTGCGGTAAAGAAACCTCATCCACTGTAGCACCTAATTCACGGTATTTATCCGCAGCTGCTAAAATGGCTTGCTTAACTTCTTTTTGCACCCCTGCTCCTAAATATTCTTTAGGTAAGCCAATCCGCATGCCTTTAACACCAGCCGTTAAGTTAGCGGTGAAATCAGCTGGGTAGCCATCGACAGAAGTGCCATCGTGTTCATCTTTGCCCACTAAAATGTTCAGTAACGCAGCATTATCTTTAATGTTGCGGGCAAACGGACCGATTTGATCCAAACTAGAACCAAAGGCAATCAGGCCCCAGCGAGAAATCCGCCCGTAGGTTGGTTTCATCCCGACAACACCGGTAAAGGACGCCGGTTGGCGAATAGAACCACCAGTATCAGACCCTAAAGCAAATGGCACCATACCAGCGGCAACTGCTGCTGCGGAACCACCAGATGAACCACCGGGTACTTTAGTGGTATCCCAAGGGTTTTTAGTGATTTTAAAAGCAGAGTTTTCGGTGGAACCGCCCATGGCAAATTCATCCATGTTAGTTTTGCCGATAACTATCATATCATTAGCGTAAATCTTTTTCATGACGGTAGCATCATAAACAGGCGTGAAGTTAGCTAAAATTTTGCTAGCTGCAGTAGTACGCAGCCCTTTAGTCATAATGTTATCTTTAATGGCAATCGGAATCCCAGCTAACAAGTTGTCTGGGTCAATTCCCTCTTCATCCACCGCTTTAGCTGCTGCCAAAGCTTGCTCTTCATTTAAAGTTAAGAAAGCGCCAATTTGTTGGTCAGTTTCCTTTAATGCCGCTAAAGTCTGCTGCGTTAAGTCATAACTGGTGAGTTCTTTCGTCACCAACTGGTGATGGATGGTGGTTAAATCATTATCAAAGAAGTTCATTCGCCGTCATCCTCCCCTTTATTAAAAATAGCAGGTACTTTAATGAAGCCATCTTGTGTATCCGGTGCGTTATCCAGTAATGCTTGCCGTTCTTTTGGATCGGCCGGTGCAGGGTTATCCGCACGCAAAACATTGTCTAAATCACCCACATAATTCATAGGCGTCACATTTTTAGTATCAACCACTTGTAGTTGATTAAACATATCCGTAATTTCACTTAATTGGTCAGTAAATTGATTTAATTCTTGATCGTTAAAAGATAAACGGGCGAGGTTTGCAACGTGTTCGACTTGCTCTTTACTAATTGCCAATTCTCTTGCCTCTCTTTCATTTTAGTTACGCTATTATTCTACCATAAAGCCAGCAATAAGCGAGCTAGGTTTGTCAGTTTGATACTTCTAAAAATAATCATAGCAGGCTTATTGCTGAAATTAAACCACTGGTGAAAAATTACAACTACAAAACCTGCTTTTAAATGATAAACGCAATGGCAGGCTTGCACTTAAGTCAAGCCGCCATTGCGTTTAATTGGTCTTATCATTAAAAATTAACTTGATCAAACTGTAATTGCTCGGCAAGCCAGCTCAACGCAAGCTCAAACCAAGCCGCAGCTCGTTTTTCAATATCTTCCGGCCGATTATAACGTGCCGTTTCGACAGTTGCTAAGCACAAACCGTGTTTTCCTTTGGTAAATAAATGTAAATCTAACGGCACTTGATGCTGTGCCAGCGCTGTGGCGTAAGTTAAACTATTGATCACCGGTACCATGGCATCCGCAAATGTGTGCCAGATAAAAGTTGGCGGTGTCTGCGCACTGACTAATTTTTCTGCCTGCCAATAAGTGGCATCTGGACTAATCCGCTGAATGTCAGCCGGATCCTTAGGGAAACCTAGGTTCAAATCAATCACGGGATAGCCCAGTACTTGTGCTGCTGGCGAAATTTTTTGGGCATTAAAACCATGTGCTGCTAAATATTTGGGTTGCTGTCCCAGCGCATTCATTAAAGTCACCACATGGCCCCCTGACGAAAAGCCGATGGTTACGATTCGCTGTGGATCACCATGAAATTCGGCTGTATGTTGCTTAACCGCATGTAAAGCTGTCAGCCCTACATCAATGGCATTAGGGTAAATCGGGCCTTGGTCAAGTAGATTATAGTGCACAACTAATGTTTGGTAACCTTGCGCACTAAAAGCAAGCGCAATCGGTTCGCCTTCACGTTCCGTCATCTTAACAAAGCCACTACCAGGAAATATGATTGCGATGGGCCACTGGCGTTGATCATTTTCTTCTTTTAATGGTTCTTTTAAAAAATATTCTATTTTAAAGGCAAAGCCAGTTGGTGTCTTTAAAGTTAACGCCCCACAATTCATTGCCATTTCCTCCTTTTAAAGTTCGGTTTGGTTGCTAGACGCAAAACAAGTCCGCAGCCAACCTAGCGCAAGTTCAAACCAACTTGCTGCACGGGGCGCAATGTCTTCCGGATGGTTCGCCCGTGAACTGGCCAGATTGGCAAATGCTAAACCATGGACACCTTGACTATAAATGTGACTATCAAGATTAACGTGGTGCTGAGTTAAAGCTGTGATGTAAACAACGGTATTCAACACGGGAACTAATTCATCAGTAGCAGTGTGCCAAATAAATGTCGGTGGCGTCTGTGCTGTGACTAAATTTTGCGCTGCCCATAATTCCTGATCCGGGCTAATTTTTTCGGCCTGCTTTAAATCATTTGGAAATCCTAATCTTAGATCAATCACCGGGTAACAAAGTATTTGTGCCAAAGGCTGTAACTTTTGTTCGGTAAAGCCATGCTGCTTTAAAAATTCAGGTTGTTCGCCTAACGCGTTCATCACAGCCACCAAATGTCCCCCAGCAGAAAAACCGACCGTCACAATTTTAGTTGGATCGCCATGAAACATAGCGGCATTTTCCCGCAGATAATGCAAAACAGTTAATCCCATTACTGCGGCCGTGGGGTAAAACGGTGTGGTCACGGCCAAATGGTATCGTACTACCACAACTTGGTAGCCTTTAGCTAAGAAGGCTAACGCGGCTGGCTCAACTTCACGTTCTGAAATACCGGTGAAGCCGCCACCAGGAAAAATTACTGCAATTGGCCATTGCCGGCGATCAGGAAAGGCAGTAAATTGCCGTCGACTGTAAAGTCGAATTTTAAACGACGCACCTTCAGGTGTTTGTAACGTTATCTTTTCAAATTTCAACTGACTAAGCCTCCCAAACGCACGCAAGTCTTATTTCTTAACGTAAGTTTCTTTGATAGTCGCTGCAGTTAAACCAGTAACGTCTTTATTATGTCCTGGCGTAACTAAGCTGACCAAGTAACTGATAATAAATGCGGAAATAAAGGCAACACAAGCGACTAATAAGGAAGAAACATTGAGTGATTGCGCATAGAAAGATAGAGCTACACTAGCGACTAAACCAACTAATACGCCAACCGTATTGGCCCGTTTAGTGAACATTCCAACCGCAAAAATACCAGCAATCGGCACACCAAACATTCCTGTAACGGATAAGAACAGGTTCCAAGTTTCAGAAGCATCTGCAATCAATAAGTAAATCGCAATCCCTAAGCCTAACAAACCAGTAATGATAATGATGATCCGCGCTAGTGTCACGTCTTTAACACCTTTTAACTTATCACTAAAGAACCGTTGCTTAAAGTCAGAAATCGCACATGATGAAATCGCATTCAAACTAGACGAAATTGTGGACTGGGCAGCTGCAAAGATAGCGGCAATCACTAACCCAGCAACTCCAGCAGGCATCCGCGTCACGATAAAGTACGGCACAACGGCACTGGTATTGAAACCAGCCGGCAAGGTGCCAACATGCTGATAGAAACTAAACAAAATTGTCCCCATTCCAAAGAACAGCGGAATGGTGATTAAAGCCAGGAACCCATTGGTGTATAATGACTCTTTTGCCTTTTTCATCGAACTTGTCGCTTGGTAGCGCTGAACAACATCTTGACTACCGGTATATTGGTATAACGTGTTGAAAATCTGCCCTGCTAAAATCAGTGGTACGAATTTCGACAGATCGCTAAAAGTAAAGTCAGCGCCAGAAATGAATTTCTGGTTAACGGCTGCATCGTGAACAACAGTACCTAAACCACCATCAATGTAGTAGATTCCTAAAATGCAGACTAACAAGGCGCCGCCTAGTAAAATAAAACCTTGGATCACGTCACTCCAGATGACCCCTTCTAAACCACCTAAGAAAGTATAAATAATACACAACCCGCCAACCACAATGGCAATTAGAATTGGATTAATATCAGATACAGCTGTAATTGCAATAATCGGCAAGTAAATCACAATTGCAACCCGGCCAATATGATACAAAATAAATAATAAACTACTAATTGCCCGCATTACTGGACCAAACCGTTCTTCTAAATATTCATAAGCCGTTGAAACATTTAATTTCCGGAAAAACGGCACGTAATATTTAACCAGTAAGGGAATAATTAAAAGAATGGAAAAAGACCCAATCGCATAAGCCCAATCTTGTAAAAAGGCCTGCTCTGGCGTTGACATAAACGTAATCGCACTTAAGGTTGTCGCATAAATACTAAAACCAGCAGCCCAAGAAGGCACGTTGCCGCCAGCTTTGAAAAAAGCTTCTGTATCTTTACTCGCCTTGCGGGTAAAGTAGGCCCCGACACCCAGCATTGCCAATAAATATAAAATCAATACCGCCCAATTTAAACCACCAAAACCAACTTTGTTCATGATTTCACCTCATCAATTTTTGTCCTGCTTTGTTTAATTTCAGAATGTTCTTTTTGTGCGCGTTGAATGAATAATTTCAAAACTAGCGGTGCAATTAACGTGGTGATCACTGTCACTACAATCATTGCTGTGTAGTGATTCTGATCGATTAAATGTGCGGATAAGGCCACGTTAGCCACAACTAACGCCATTTCACCACGTGATACCATCCCTGCGCCAACAATGTTCGCTTCATTTAAATTCAAACCGAATAAATGAGCGCCCAATGCACCACCAAATTGTTTGCCAATAATCGCAATAATAATTAATAAGCCAATGAATAACAGATCATGCTGCATACCTTTAAAGGTGATGTTCAAACCGATGCTGACAAAGAAAACGGGAATAAAAACCGCATAGCCAATCGGCTCAATTTTCAGGGCTAATTTTTCTTTAAAGCTAGTTTCCGAAATCGCTAACCCAGCAAAATAAGCCCCGAGCACATCGCTCATCCCTAAACTAACGGCCAACGCTGCAAAGCCAAAACACAAAATTAAAGCAGCGGTGGCAACATTTTCACTTGCGTTAAGCTTGTCAAAAAAGCGGAGAAAATAAGGAACAAACCATTTGCCTAAGACCAACATTAAAATAAAGAACAGGATTTTCGGCAATGCCAAGGCTCCGACAGACTGTGATTGGGCAGCAGCACCCGTGCCAAACAAGCTGACGCAAATGCCTAGTAAAATAACACACATAATGTCATCCGCTACCGCTGCGCCTAAAATAATGGCCCCTTCGCGGGTGTTCATGTGGTTCATTTCTTTTAAAACCTGAACCGTGATGCTAACCGACGTGGCGCTTAAAATCAGGCCGATAAACATCGCCGTTGCCCAAGAAAAGCCAAAGCCCCAAACACAAAGTGCAGCAGCACTTAATGTTGGTAAAATGACGCCTAATGTAGCAACCGTTAACGCTGGCTTCCAATAACGCATCAATAACCCTAAGTTACCTTCTAGCCCCGCGATAAACATCAAAACAATAACACCGATCTCCGCAAAATAATGGGTAAAACTAGTAGGTGTCAATAAATGCAACACGGCTGGCCCTGCAAGCACGCCCACCAGTAATTCGCCAATCACACTAGGAAAATTCAAGGTGTTGGATAAATGGGCCCCCAGTTTAGTCAACACTAAAATTAGAACCAGTTGTACTAAATAACTCATGATGACGCCTGCTGTTTGAGAACATCATTAACTAGCTTAATCTGCTGCGGTAGTTCTGCTGGTGCAATCGCATATTCCAAAAAAACAGGAATTTGCGGTGTTAATTGTTGCAGCAGTGACCGCCAGTCAGTGGTTCCGTCACCTAATAAAACTGTTTCTTTTTGCTTAATGTCTTTTAAATGGAAAACCGTAATAAAATTCTGTAACTGTTGAAAAGCAGCTTCTGGCTGCTGGTCAATCCAGTACCAGTTACCAGCATCAAAGGTATAAGCTAACGGCAATCGTTGTTGCCGGCACCAAGTTAAGTTTTGGTGCATGGTTGCTAAAGTACCATCCGCATTCGGTTGATTTTCAATGGTAACTTGAATGCCGCTTGCTTCAATCTGTTCTTTTAACGCTGTCACTACGGCTACATTTTTAGCCGCAGTAGTTAAGGTGCCAAAACTATACTTTAAAGCTTTAACGCCGCAGTCTCTAGCTAACGTTAAGTGTGCTGCTAAATTAGGGTTCACACCCGCTTCAGTAAACAAAGTGTCCGGTACGGAATAATAAAGTGTCCAATGTTGTTGCTGACACAAGGTCGCAATGTTGCTTAATTCTTGCTGTCGTGTTGCGGAATCAAAAAACTCACCGCGGACTTCGACAGCGTTGATATCCGTGCCGACTAATTTTTGTAAACAAGTTAATTGACTAGTGCCCTTTTGCAATTCAGATAAAAAAACTGCTGTGTTAATCGCAACTTGCACAGTAAAACCACCTTTCAAAAATTACAGACAAAAAAACCACTACTAAGAAAACGTAGGCTATGAGTCCAATGGTACCCAAAATGGGAACAGAACGGACTATAGCTACATTTTTAGTAGCGGTTGAATTTTTTGAAAGATTATTACGTCATAAATATAGCATATAAAATTCTGGTTGTAAACGCTTTATAAAAATTAATTAATCAAACCAGCTGCAGCACCATAAAGCTGTGCCTTGTCCGCAAGGGTAGCAACCTTTAACTGTGTCTGGCATAAATTAGGCGGTAAGATTGGCTTTAATTGTTGTTTAAGCAAGGTTAATAAAAAGTCGCCTTGCTGAGAAACCGCACCACCGATCAAAAGCACTTCTGGGTCAAAAAGTAGCATGATCTGTGCCAAACCAGCAGCTACCTGGGCCGCCCAAGCCTTAATCACGTTTAAATACGTGGTTTCGCCTTGACGAGCACGAGCAAAAGCTTCTGGTACACTGATTTTAAGCGGCTTTAACGTAGCTTCCAACGCTAAAGTTGAGGCCCGTTGTTCATAATTTGTCTGCGTTTTAACATCAAATAATGTGTACCCTAATGAGTTGGCCGTTGCGTGCGCACCATTAAGTAATTGGCTCTGATTCAGATACGCACCACCAATACCAGTTCCTAAAGCTACACAATAAACAGCGTCCGCTTTTTGCACACTTCCCGCCAGCTGCTCGCCTAGTAGCGCTGCATCCACATCATTAACCACGGAAACTGGTAGTTGCGTTTGCGCTTTTAATGCAGCTTTAATCGGTGTCCCTTGATAGTCGGCAATGGTGGGGCCGGCATACTGAATCCCACCATCTGCACCCACAATGCCTGCTGTACTGACACCAATGCCAGCTAATTCATGATTTTGCTGATAATTAGCACTTAACCGTTTTAATTGGGCTAAAATGTGGCCATTATGGTTATGTTCCGTAGAACAACGCTGGCAATCGTGTAACTTTAAATCCTGACTCAATAACCCATATTTGATGGTTGTTCCGCCAACATCAAACACTAAATATTCTTTTGCCATGAAATTTCAACTCAATTCTTTTAAGTTTTAAACGACTTAAATGCGATGATTAAAACGCTAACATAATAGCATGGAATCATTTAAAGCGCAAAGAGTAAATTTTTTAAATTTAATTTAAGCTTATTATAGTCAGGTTGTTTACATCAAACGAAAATTATTACCGAAAATAAAACTTGAAATATATTTTTTCGCAACGTATGCTACAAGGTGTAAGCGGTTGAATTATTGAGATGATTATTACAAAATTCATTTTAAACTAAGGGGCTAAAATCATGAAAAAATTGTATTCTGCTTTAATGACGGCATTTAACGAAGATGGTACCGTCAATTCACAAGGCATTCGCGAAATGGTCCGTTATAATATTGACGTTAACCACATCGATGGCTTGTACGTCGGTGGTAGTACTGGTGAAGCTTTCATGTTAAGTACAGAAGAAAAGAAATTGATCTTTAAGACAGCTTTTGATGAAGCTAACGGCGCCATTGATTTAATCGCACAAGTTGGTTCCTTGAACTTATTAGAAGCTAAAGCATTGGCAAAATACGTCACCGATTTGGGCTACAAGAAAATTTCTGCCGTAACACCTTTTTATTACAACTTTAAATTTGATGAAATCAAACATTACTATGATGAAATTGTTAAAGATGTCGATAACAAATTGATCATCTACTCCATTCCAGCATTAACTGGTGTGGCACTAACCACGGATCAATTTGCTGAATTATTTGAAAATCCAAAAATTATTGGGATCAAATACACCAACGCTGACTTTTACTTATTAGAACGTGTCCGTAATCGGTTCCCAGATAAATTAATTCTGTCTGGCTTCGATGAAATGTTATTACCTGCTTTAGCATTAAATGTTGACGGTGCGATCGGTTCCACTTATAATTTAAATGCTAAACGGGCAAAGGCAGAAATGAACGCTTTTGAAGCTGGCGACATCGCTAAAGCACGGCAGTTGCAAAAAGATAGCAATGATTTAATCACCGCTTTAATTCAAAATGACATTTACCCAAGCTTGAAATTAGTCATGGAAGAAATGGGCATCCACGCCGGTTACACCAAAGAACCAATGAGCCACCCAACACCAGAAATGAAAGCTGGCGCCAAAGAGATTTACCAAAAATATTTAAAATAGGATTTTGAAATCAGGGAAAGAGAATTCGTATGGGACAAAACACTTTTTTAGAAACCGTTAAGGGAAAATTAATCGTTTCTTGTCAAGCTTTAAAAGACGAACCACTACACAGTTCCTTTATCATGTCACGGATGGCATTGGCCGCAAAACAAGCGGGGGCAGCAGCTATTCGTGCCAACTCCGTAGTGGACATTCAGGCAATTCAAGATGAAGTACACTTACCCATGATTGGCTTGAACAAAGTGGACTATGCAGATTCACCGGTCTACATCACGCCAACTATCAAAGAAATGCGCGCCGTCGCTGCCACTGGCGCTGAAGTGGTCGCTTGTGCGGTTACCGGACAGCCACGGCCACATGGCGAAAAACTAAGTGACATTGTTGCGCAAATGCGGCAAGAATTTCCAGACACGTTATTGATGGCTGACACTGCAACCTTAGCCGATGTTAAACAGGCAGACCAACTGGGCTTTGACATCATTGGCACCACGATGCACGGTTATACCCCAGAAACAGAAGGCCAAAACTTGGCCACTAATGACTTTGCCTATTTGAAAGAAGTTTTAAAAACTGCACAGCATCCGGTGATTGCAGAAGGCAAAGTGGATACACCAGAAAAATTAAAACGGTGCTTAGCACTTGGCTGTCACGCAGTGGTTGTAGGTGGCGCCATCACTCGGCCGTTACAAATTGCACAAAAATTCATTCATGCGATTGAAGCTTAAAAAGCAGTGGTACGCTTGAACTCCCGTCTTTGAGATGGGAGTTATTTTTTACCCCATAATAAAAAATAGCGGATCAGCCGTTCAAGCTGATTCGCTATTTTTGCCAAATGCTTAGTAACTACCAAAAACATGACTATAGAAACTCTTTTCGCCAGCTTCACGAGCCACAAAGGCTTGCGTACCTTCTGTTGAACTAACGGTGATTTCAATAGCAACATTATTTGGTAAATATTTGTTTGCCGCAGTGACTAAATATTGGGTGAAACTTCTGATTTCCGTCTCACTATAAAATTGCGTGTTAATGGAAATGTTCATCCCTGATAAATTACCGTCTTTATAATGCGATTGTGCCGTTACCCCTGATAAATTTGGGAAGAATGATTGTACTTGCGACTTAAAGTTATTAAAGGCTTCAGCGTCACTTGAATTCCCCGACTTTGCATCACCAACAGTTGGTAAAACGTAATTTGCTTGATCAACATCATGCCATTCACTGATGGTCTTGCCACCATCTTTACTAATGCCATAAGCAAAGAACGTGCCGCCGACTAAACTATCGTTAGTGGCCTGTTCATATAAGGCAATGACAATTGGTACATCGCCAACACCTTCAGTTTTTCGCATCCGAGAAACGACTTTATTTCCCATCGCTTTGCCTTCACTAACCATTTTCTCGTGGGGAATTTTAGTTTGATAAGTGGCGCCGTATTCTTTTTTCTGGTAGTAATCAATTTTATTCATTGCAAGACCAATGGTCATACCGCCAAGTTTTAATTTATTGCCACTTTGCGTCATGTAATCCTGTTCTTCAAGAGCTTGCAAATAGTTAGGATTGCGCTTATTAGCGTCTTTTTCCCCATTGTCTTTAGGATTTAACCCACTGGGATTTTTTTTAGACGCACGAGCTAACCATTTCTGAGCAGTAGCCTTTTTAATGTATTGGCCCTCTTGAAAAATGTATTTATCCGTCGCAAATTGCTTTTGTGAAATGGACTGTAACCCATTTTCAAAACTCTTCAAATTATAACCATTAGTATTTTGGTCTTTAGTCACACCACGAGCTTTACTGGTTAAATATTTGCCGTTTTGAATAACACCTTGATAATTACTATCTGAAGTCTGTCCCGTTGTCTGGATTCCGGAGTTTGTCGTGCTAGTTGTCCCGCCAGAATCACCAGACGATCCTAACCGGCCACAAGCTGTCAGTAGCCAAACACTGAGTATTAAAGCTGTAATTGTGCCAAATCGTTTCACGATTTTGCCTCCTTTAAATGATCCTCCAGTGTTGCTTCATCCCAGATGGTCACCCCTAATGACTGTGCCCGGG
The DNA here is from genome assembly GCF_001436505.1 of Loigolactobacillus rennini DSM 20253. Lineage (GTDB taxonomy): Bacteria > Bacillota > Bacilli > Lactobacillales > Lactobacillaceae > Loigolactobacillus > Loigolactobacillus rennini. The sequence goes on from NZ_AYYI01000015.1 coordinate 59,743, forward strand.
TGTACTTACTTCCAGGATCAGCGCCTGCGATGACCAGGTTAGTTTTTTTGGAAACACTACTGGTCACTTTTGCACCTAAATCTTCCAAGGTAGTGGTTAAATCAGCCCGTTTATGGTGTGCTAACGTCCCAGTCAACACGATTGTTTTACCAGAAAAAACAGATGTTTGAACCTGTTCTGGACGTGGCCCTAGGTACCGCATATTAACGCCAGCTGCGGCTAATTGCTTAATCAATTGCACGACTTCAGGTTTATCTAAATAAGTCCGTACACTATTAGCAATAATTTCACCAGAAGTCGTAATTTGTTCAATATCTGCCGCCGAACTAGCCTGCAAGCTTGCCATATCACCAAAATGCTCCGCTAACGAGCGGGCCATTTTAGCACCTACGTGACGAATTCCTAGCCCGGTCAATAACCGTTCTAACGAATTAGCTTTGCTGGCATCAATGGCCTGCAGTAAATTATTTGCCGATTTTTCCTTAAATTTATCTAATTGTACCAAATCAGCATAAGAAAGTTGGTATAAATCAGCCACATCGGCAACTAACTTGCGGTCAAACAACTGCTGAACGATTTGTGGCCCTAAACCATCGATATTCATGGCATTCCGCGAAGCAAAGTGCGTTAATTGTTCCTTAATCTGAGCTGGACATTTAGGATTAATGCACCGCAATGCCACCTCATCTTCTAAATGCACTAACGGCGAGCTGCAAGACGGACATTTGGTGGGCAAAGCGTAGGGTTGACTGTCTTTAGGCCGTTTTTTAGTTATCACGGTCGAAACTTCCGGAATAATGTCACCCGCTTTATGCACCATTACCGTATCATTAACCCGAATGTCTTTTTGCTGGATTAAATCACCATTATGCAACGTTGCCCGGGAAACCGTCGTCCCCGCTAAACGCACAGGGTCCATGACGGCAGTTGGCGTAACGACACCAGTACGGCCCACTGTCCACTCAATTTCGTGAATGACCGTTTGGGCTTCCTCCGGCGGAAATTTATAGGCAATTTCCCAGCGTGGGACTTTAACAGTATTGCCAAGCTGGGCCTGTAAAGCCAACGAATTCACTTTTAGCACAATCCCATCAATATCATAATCCAATTGATCGCGCTGAGCTTGGTATGTTTCAATGTAGCTTTGAACATCAGGCATTGAATGACAGACTTTTGCAGTCGGATTAACGGTAAAACCAAGTTCAGCCAAGCGTTTTAACGCCTGCGATTGGGTGCTGACGTTTAATTGTGCATAATCTGTCAATGTATAAATCCAAGTCGATAAATTGCGTGCGGCTGTCACACGTGGGTTCAGTTGACGCAAGCTACCTGCGGCAGCATTACGCGGATTCGCAAAGGCGTCCTGCCCTTCGGCTTCCCGGCGTTGATTTAATTTAGCAAATGAGACTTTGGGCATATAACACTCACCGCGCACTTCAATGGACAGTGGCTCTTTCAACCGGCGTGGGATTGATTTGACAGTTTTAAGATTTTGCGTAATATCTTCACCGATTGTCCCATTACCGCGCGTTGCGCCGCGAACAAAAATACCATTTTCGTACACTAAAGAAATGGCTAGCCCATCGATTTTTAATTCAACGTTATAGTCAAAATCAGTCGTCACATTTTTACGTAACCGCTGGTCAAAATCCGCTAATTCTTCAAAGGAAAAAACATCCCCCATGGATAACATTGGTTGCGCATGGGTTACTTTGGTAAAACCAGGCAATACCTGGCCCCCAACCTGCTGCGTGGGTGAATCAGAAGTTATAATTTCAGGAAATGCATGTTCTAAAGTTTGAAGGTCCCGGTATTTTTCATCGTAAACATGATCTTCAACCATAGGCTTGTCTGCTGTGTAATATGCCTGACTCCAGCGTTCCAATGTGGTTCTTAATTTTAAAGCAGCCGCACTTGCTTCTTGTTTTGAATACTGTTCAATTGGTTTTTCTAAAGCCATCGATTCCCCACTAGAAAAATCCAGCAGGTACACCTTCCTTCTTAAGTTAGTCCGTCACTTTAGTAATCGGTGCAAAAGCAGCCAATAGCCGTTTAATTCCCTGAGACTTAAAAGCAATGTCCAATTCAGCGTCAGTCCCTGTACCACTTACTTTAACGACAGTTCCTTCGCCCCATTTTTTATGTTGCACTTTATCGCCTGCTTGCCAATCTTTAGCTTCAGCACCAGTATTCGGCGTATTTGTGACGGCCTTGGCCCGCGTACCACGTGGTGATTGATAAGTGGTAGCTGTGGCTCGGGCGTGAATATTTTGTTGCCGGGCACGACTAAACGGTAAATTACGTTCAGATAAACTTCCTGCTGTGCCGTTTTCAAACGTCAACAATGAATCATCAATTTCATCGATGAAGCGAGACGCTGGATTACTTTGGGTTCGACCATAGAGCATCCGGGAGTAAGCATTAGTTAAATAAAGCTTCTTCTTTGCCCGTGTAATACCAACGTAGGCTAAACGACGTTCTTCCTCTAGTTCATTGTCCTCTAACAACGCACGTGATAGCGGGAAAATGCCTTCTTCCATGCCCATCATAAAGACCACTGGAAATTCCAACCCTTTAGCAGCGTGTAACGTCATTAACGTCACTTCGCTATTTTCTTCATCAATATCATCTTGAGCAGAAACCAAGGCTAAGTCCGTTAAGAAATCAACAAAGCGATCGCTATCTTCATCTTCACTGTCGTCATAACCATCATCAAATTCTTTGGTCACAGACAAAAATTCTTGAATGTTTTCTAGACGACTTTGTGCTTCTAAGGTCTTTTCTTGTTTTAGTACTTTAAGGTAGCCTGTTTCAGTTAACATTTGGTTGGTTAATTCGGTTACGTCCCACTGCGCACGATTTTCACGCAATTTCGTCATCACAGCAGCGAATTCTTTCAATTTTTTCCGTGCCCGAGTGGCGATGCCAGAAGCTAAATCAACGTTTTGCGCCGCTTCTAGCAATGACCATTGGTGGTAATCCGCAAAGCTGCGCAATTTATCCTGGGTGCCAGCGCCAATGCCCCGTTTAGGACTATTGACGATCCGCTCAAAATCAATCGAGTCTTCTGGGTTGACGATTACCCGCAAATAAGCCAAAACGTCTTTGATTTCTTTCCGATCATAGAATTTATGGCCACCCACCATTTTGTAAGGAATGTTAGCTTTCACTAAATTTTCTTCAATGGTCCGTGACTGTGCGTTCGTCCGGTAAAGCACCGCTAAGTCACCGTAATCAAAGCCGTTTTCCTTGATTTCTGCTTGCATTTTGCTGACCACAAACCGGGCTTCATCATTTTCATTTTGACCGCGGTAATAAGAAATCTTATCCCCAGTATCATTTTCTGTCCATAATTTTTTAGGCTTCCGGTAAACATTATTATTGATCACCGCGTTAGCCGCCTTTAAAATTGTTTTAGTCGAGCGGTAATTTTGTTCCAACATCACAGTCTTAGCTTCAGGATAATCTTTTTCAAAATTCATAATGTTGCTGATATCAGCCCCGCGCCAACCATAAATACTCTGATCAGCATCTCCAACCACACAAAGATTGTGTGATTTTTGTGCTAACATGTTGACCAATGTATACTGTGCCGCATTAGTATCCTGGTATTCATCAACATGAATGTACTGAAATTTCTTTTGATAATAAGCTAGTGTTTCCGGTGATTTACGGAAAAGCTTAATCGTCAGCATAATTAAATCATCAAAATCCAGCGCTTGATTGGCTTCTAATTCATTTTGGTAAGGCGCATAACACTGAGCAACAATTTGTTCAAAAGGTGATTTTGCTGCAGCATCATAGTCTTTAGGTGTCTGTAATTGGTTTTTAGCATTCGAAATCGCCCCTAACACAGAACGGGGCGTATACTTTTTAGGATCGATGTTTTGCTGCACTAAAATCCGACGCATTAAAACTGTTTGCTCGCCGGGATCCGCAATGGTAAATGAGCGGGTATAGCCTTCTAACTGTTCAATATCCCGGCGCAAAATCCGGACGCACAACGCATGAAACGTCGACACCCAAACTGCAGTTGCACGTTCATTTAAAAGGTTTGTCACCCGTTCACGCATTTCCCGCGCAGCTTTATTCGTAAACGTAATCGCTAAAATGTGCCAAGGCGCCACGTTTAGCGCCTCAATTAAATAAGCAATCCGCTGCGTTACCACCCGGGTTTTACCAGAACCGGCACCGGCCATAATCAGTAATGGCCCTTCTGTCTGCTGCACTGCCTCTTGTTGTTTATCATTCATGTCCGTTAGCAAACTAGTTGTGGCCATAACTTAGTCAATCCTCTCTGTAACACTTATCAAATCATTATCAATCTCGTTATCAATGGTAACGTGTCAAATTAGCTAGCTACTAACTCGACACGAGCATCATTCAATTCAACATTATAACAAAAATTGGCTTAAACTTCTTTAAAGAATGCAAAAAAGCCGAACATCAATTCGGTTAACAGCATGTGCCCCAGAAGTTAATTTCTTCTGGGGCACATAAACAACACTTATCACATTAAGCTAGCCCGACCCGTTTAAAGATTTCATCAACATGGCGTAAATGCCACCGATAATCAAACGCATCATCTAAATCCGCTGAACTTAAAACAGTGGTGATTTTTGAATCTGCCTCTAACAGCGGCCGGAATGCTTTCCGCTGATCCCAAGCAATGGCCGTCTTAGGTTGTACTAAATCATAAGCAGCTTCTCGGCTCATCCCTTTTTCAATCAACTTTAGCATGACCCGTTGACTGTAAATTAACCCATAGGTCACATTTAAATCAGCTTTCATCTTATCCGGGAACACTGTTAGCGTCTCAAGGATATGCGTAAACCGATGTAATAAATAATCCAACAATGTCGTCGTATCCGGAATAATAATTCGCTCAGCAGAGCTGTGGGAAATATCCCGATCATGCCAAAGCGGCACATCTTCGTAAGCGGTCAACATGTGACCACGTAACACTCGGGCTAGCCCAGTGACGTTTTCCGAGCCGATCGGGTTACGTTTATGCGGCATCGCTGATGACCCTTTTTGACCTGCAGCAAAGTACTCCTCCACTTCGTGAATTTCAGTTCGCTGTAACGAGCGGATTTCAGTTGCAAAACGTTCGATCGAAGTCGCAGTCAATGCCATCGCTGCAATGTATTCTGCATGTAAATCGCGGGGCAAAATTTGCGTTGAAATGTCTTGCGCCCGTAAACCTAAATGCTGTGTGACATATTTTTCTACAAACGGTGGGATGTTCGCAAATGTGCCCACCGCGCCACTAATTTTGCCGGCTTCAACGCCCTTTGCAGCATGGGTAAAGCGCTCTTGGTTCCGCTTCATTTCTGCATACCATTGTGCTAGCCGTAAGCCAAAAGTAGTCGGTTCAGCGTGTACACCATGAGTTCGCCCTATCATGACAGTGTCTTTATATTTTTTAGCCTGCTGTGCTAACACTTGTAAAATCTGTTCAAAATCTTGCTGAATCACCGCATTAGCTTGCTTCATTAAGTAACCAAAGGCTGTATCAACAACATCTGTTGACGTTAAACCATAGTGAACCCATTTTTTCTCAGGACCTAAGCTTTCCGATACATTGCGGGTAAAAGCCACCACATCGTGTTTAGTCTGTTTCTCCAGTTCTGCAATCCGTTGCGGATCAAAGGTAGCATTTTGCCGAATCTTTTCTGCATCCGCCTGTGGCACTTCACCTAGTTCCGCCCAAGCTTGGTCAACTAAAATTTCAACTTCCAACCAAGCTTGATACCGATTTTGATCTGTCCAAATCTGACCCATTTCTGGGCGTGTATAGCGTTTTAACATGATAAGCCTCACTTTGTCTTCTTAGGTGGTTGATTCCAAATTTCAGTGTCATAGATCTGTTCTAAAGTTTGCCGAATATTTTGCGTTAAAATTGTGATGTGCCCAGCCCGATCATTTTCACCCTGCGCATTATCCAAATAATAATAAAAATGCCAATCCGGTTTAATCAATACCTGAGTAAAAGTCTCCGAAATCAGCCGCTGCGGGATAGTCACTGACACTGCAGGACTGATCAATTTAATTTTAGGTAGTGGCCAGTGGCAAAGTGTGCGCAAATGTAATTCGTACTGCGAAATATTAGTTGCCTCATTAAAAATGTTACCTGAAGTGTGCGGGCCGGGAACTAGCCGTTTAACATAAAGCGTACCCGTTGCCGTCAAATAAAATTCAATGCCAAAGACACCAATATAATTTAACTGTTTGCCCACCAATTCAGCAATCCGCTGTACTTCAGCTAATACCGGCGGTTTTATCCGCGCCGGCACAATGGTTTCAAATAATTCATGTTTAACAAAAACATTTTCCACCACTGGCATGTAAGTCAGCTGTTTATCAGCATCTTTAGCCACCATAATGGTTAATTCACTTTCATAAGGTATCCATGATTCTAAAATATAAGTCCCTGAAGAAAGGTATTTTTCGCAACCGGCTATGTCAGCTTCATTATACAGTACCCGCTGAAATTGTTGGCCGTAACTTTTTTGAATTGGCTTTAACACACAAGGATAACCAATCGCATTGACCGCATCATAAATGTCATTAATATCAACAATCGTTGCGTAAGGCGCAATGTTCAAATTATGACTTTCAAAAAAGACTTTTTCCAATTGCCGATCTTGGGTAATCGCTAAAATATCCGTCCCTTGCGGCAAATTAACCGTATTGAGCTGGTCTAAAGCACTGGCATCAATGTTTTCGTATTGATACGCAATGGGATTACAAAATTGCGCCAATTTTTGTAAATTGGTGACAGAATTTATATCACCCATTTCAGTAAAATCTGCAATGCCAGCAGCGGGGCTGTCTAAAGTGTCCGTTAAAATGCCCACACGAAACCCATATTTTTTTGCAGTTAAGGCCAACATTTTACTATTAGCGTCACCGCCAATGATCCCAATCATACTATCTGGATAAATTACTGCGGTCACTTTTCTCACAACCTTTATTGACATCTGCTTAAAACCGCTTTTATCGTAGCATTAGGTGTATGATAACGTCAAAATGGCGTTAAACGTATTCCTATTACCATTAAAGCATGCTTATGTAAACTTGAAAAAGAATTAGCTCATTAAATTAGGCAATAAAAAAGCAACTGCTGATTTGACTGGGCAATAGTTAAAGAAAAGGCGCTGCACCAAGGCCGTTTACCAGCAGTGCTGTCATCATTTTACCGTGTTTTTTTATTTATCAGCCGCCACGTGATTATCAGAATCATCAGTAAAAACCACTTGCCCATTTTCAAACGCAGCAATTTTAGCTAAAGATTCCAAGCGAATGTGCTTTTCTTTCAACAGTTGGTGCCCCCGCTGGAAAGTTTTTTCAATGGCAATTCCCACACCAACAATTTCTGCCTGCGCTTGTTGGCAAACTTCAATTAATCCAGCAACAGCTTGACCATTAGCTAAAAAGTCATCAATAATTAACACTTTATCTTGCGCCCCTAGAAATTTCTTTGAGATGGAAATTTTATTACTAACCTTTTTAGTGTAAGAGTAAACAGTCGCTGTATACAAATCATTCACTAAAGTTAAACTTTTGTGTTTGCGGGCAAAAACAACTGGCATCTGTAATTTTAAACCCGTCATTAAAGCGGGGGCAATTCCTGAAGATTCTACTGTTAAAACTTTGGTAATGCCATTATCACGAAATAAACGCGCAAACTCCTCACCCATAGTTAACATTAACTCAGGATCAACCTGGTGGTTTAAAAAGTTGTCTACCTTCAACACATTTCCGGGTAAAACTTGTCCATCATGCCGAATCCGTTCTTCAAGTAATTTCATGATCATTAACCTCCAAATTAATTTCGCCTGAATCAGACGCCCCAAAACCAAATTTAATGTTGCCCAACACATTAAGGCGATGTTTTTATGCCAGCTAGTTTAGCTTTACTGTATCACAGCAAAATCCGAATGACAATTAAAATTTTATGCTATTTGTTTGTGTTTATCAGTTAAATTTTAACTGTCCAGCTGTAAAGTGCCAGTTTCAATGATGATTTTCAATAAAACGACTTTAAATGATGAAAATTTTATTAAAAGCCGAACATTAGCGATCATATTGATATAATTTATAAGCCTTGATGACGTTAATTAATTTTTGCGCGTAAGTCGGATCTGTCGCGTAGTCTGCTTGTTGCAATGCATTGGCGGCGGTTTTGTAATCCGTTGCCGCTAAAACATGCTGGTACTGATTAGGATTCCAGCTAGTCCCTTGCGCCAATAATTTGGCGTGTGCTTCTAATGCTGCCGTATCATTTTGATAGACTTGAAACCGAGCGCGAATTTCAACCCAATGGCCATCTCGGTACTCTTTTGTTTTAAGTACTTGCGTTGTTACTGGATCATCACCTTTAACCCCAAATAAATTGTGGTAATGCGTTGCCAACTGGCTAGTGCCCCAATCAGATTCTAAAATGGCCTGCGCTAAGGTAATACTGGGTAAAACGTGATAAGTGTGCTGCAACCGCTGGGCAACTGGCGCTAAACGTTTAATAAAGTCTTGCCGTTGCTGCTGCACACGTTCTTGTTGCTGACTAGCCGTATCGTCTACTGCAACTCGCGGTTGTTCACCAAAGCAACGCACCAGCAACAACCCGATAAATGCTAGCATGATGCCTGCTAAAATCAGCTGCGGCACACCAAATTGCTTAATTAAATTACGCCCCCTGCGCTTTTTACGCTTTTTGGCCACGCAAACACCTGCCCTTCGTCACAAATTGTGCATGTGATTTCTATTGTACACAGAAAAATAGTCAATAGAGATTATTTTTCCATTAAAATTACTTTAGCGTAAAAGTCATCTGCTAGTGTTAGCATTGTTTCAAAATCTAATAAAAATAAATACAGGTGGGCCCGGCTTTCAAACTCAGCCCGGTTAGTGGGCAATGGTCCTTGATCAAACCTAGTCTGTAACTTTGCGACACTCTTTTGCAAATGCTTAATTTTTTGTGGATTGGCGGAGTTAGCTGCTGCTTGCGTCAATAATTCATGAATTGCCGCACTTTCTTTTAACGACAAAGTAATTTGATCTAAATTAGACTGCATTTGCCGTAACATTTCATATTGATTCCGCCGCATTTCAAAATAAGAATGGTAAAAGTCATTTTCAATTAACAATTGATTATCCCGCTGCCGATTAGCCCATTCATTACCTTTACGGATAACGGTCAATAATGCCCCCAGATGCTGCCAAGTCGGAACATCCGGCGTACCGGCCAACTGTTGCGCCATCTGTAATAAAATTTGCTGGAGCTGCGCTTCAGTCTCTTGTTGAAAACCTTTGATCTGTGCTAGCAATGATGGCATGAATAAATTAAAAATCAACGCGACACCGACACCGATTAGCATTAAATTGAATTCATTGACTAGCCAGTGCCAACTATAACTCTTTTGCAGCAAAAAATGAGTCACTAAAACAGAACTGACAACAATGCCTTCCTGCAGTCGCAACTGCATCGCTACTGGAATGAACAACAATAAAAATAACCCGAATGCCCAAGGATTAAACCCTAACAACCAAAAACTCAAAATAGCGATGACAAACGCTAAAACCGTTGCCAAAATCCGCAACCCCGCAACAGTAAACGAGTAACGGGTAGTATTTTGCACACTTAAAATGGTAATAATGCCAGCTGTTGCCCAATAACTTAAATGCAGCTCATAAGCGAGCACCATGGCAATTACGGCACCTAAAGCAGTTTTAATAGTGCGCCAACCAATTTTCATACCCTCACACGCCTCCAAAAATTATCGTTATAAATAGAATAACGTATCCATAAAGCGAAAGGCAACTGCAACTCCCCTGCGCTTTGGATACGTTATTTAAAAATTACCAGTTAATTAATACACCAAGTCCCATAAAAATTACTTGTGCTAATGTAATTAAAAATAAATTTTTAATTGCCAACGGGAACGTGATTTTTTTGATTTGTCGCGCTAAAAAGCCCTTAGTGTTGCGCCAAACAATCGGTATTGTCAACAAGGTTAATAGTGTTAGTTTAGGCAAATAGCCTAACAACACCGCCGCCAACAAACAGATAAAACCGAACACATAAAGGCCAACAAACAACACTAATGCACTCTTTTTACCAATGTAATAAACAATGGTCCGCCGACCAAGTTCTTTGTCTTCTTTTTCATCGGCAATATTATTGGCTAACAATAAATCGGCAATGCTGCAAACCGCCAAGCCAGAAGACAATAACACTGGCCAAACAAAAGCCCAATTAAAGGTGATCACGTCAAATGTATTGATGTAAACGCTGATCAAAAAAATGACAAAGCCCATGGTGATGCCAGCGAAAAATTCGCCAAAAGGCGTGGTGGAAATCGGCCGTGGTCCACCAGCATAAAAGTAGCCCACTGCATAACTGAACAATCCCAGCCACAGTAACGGCCAGCCCGTCTGGCTAACCATCCATAAACCTAAAGCCGCCGAAATCACAGTCAACCAAAAAACTAACCAGCCAATGTGATGGACGTTTAAATGATGCACCCCGATAATATTGGTCTTTTCGCGAAAGGCAAGGGCTTCATTCCGGGTAGCCCGGCGGTAATCTTGGTAATTATCATTGGCATCTACCGCCATGTTAAACATTAACATCGCGACAAAGAAAATTAATAAATAAACAGGGTGTAATTGCCGGTAATGGTACCAAGCAAAAAATGTCCCTAGTAAAAACGGAAAGACACTAGCCGTTTTTGCCTTAATTTCCACTAATTCCAAAAAAACTGATAAATTCACGCCTGTGTCGCCTACCTTTAAACAAAATTCATTCGTTTAGGTCAATCTTTTACAGCATACCACGGAATGCGCCGCTAAACTAATCCTTGATCCATTTGATAAAGTTTACGGAACCTAGCATTCGTGCGGTAAAGCTCACGGGGCGATCCTTGCATGGCAATCTGCCCGTGTTCTAAGAAAATAATTTGGTCTGCGTGTTCAATTCCTTGTAAATGATGGGTAATCCAAATCACTGTTTTAGTTTGCAACACGTTAAAAATTGTCTTCAACAATGCCTTTTCCGTAATCGGATCTAGCCCAACTGTTGGCTCATCCAACAGTGTAATCGGTGCGTCCTGAAGCAATACTCGCGCTAGAGCCAGCCGTTGCTGCTCACCGCCGGAAAAACGGGCGCCAGCTTCTTCAACCACCGTATTAGCCCCTTCTGGTAGCCGTTGCATCAATGGACCTAATTCAACGGCTTCTAAAGCGGTCATGATCGCACTATCCGAGGCGTTTAATTTGCCTAACCGGATGTTGTTCATCACGGAAGTATTGAACAAAAACGGTTTTTGATCCAACATGCCAATCAGCTGTGCGCGTTGTTTTTGCAATGCGGTAATTGGCACTTGATTAATGCTGACCTGCCCAGCTTGTGGCGTTAATTCACCTAGCAACAAGTTTAACAACGTGGTTTTACCTGCCCCACTAGGCCCTAAAATTGCAATTTTCTCACCAGCATGAATGTGTAGTGAAAACTGTTTTAAAAGTAATGCTTGTTCAGCAGTATAACGAAAATCAACCGCATTAAAATCAATGTTAGCAACGGGTGCAGCTAAAGTTTGCTGCTGTGGCAAGTCACGTTGAACTGGTTTTAACGCATTCAGCCGTTCAACAGAAGTCCGGTAAAGCGGCCATTCCTGAACCCCTTGACTAACTGGTGCAAATGCATCAACCAACGGGAATAAACATAAAACAAACGCCCCGATCCAATTAGCCATGCTTTGATTGGCTGTAAATTGTTGATTAGTCCAGACAATAATCACTAAGACCACCAAACCAAAGATAAATTGGATCAGAAAATCACGCCACCACTCAAAGCGCCGGATTGCCAAAGTATTCTGTCGAGCAGCTTTTAACGTCGGTTGTGGCCGTTTCTCAAAATCGGTTTGCCGGCCAGAAATAACCCAGTCTGATAGTCCTAAAACATCGTCGGTCATATCAGTATACAGGTCATGTTGTAATTGCTTTTGCCGCTGTGTCCGCGCACCTTGAACAGCCACAGACACCAATGGCATTAAGACAACAATCACAAACAATAATAACGCAATACCCAGTGCAAAAAACCAACTAAAATAACCGATGGCAATCACAATCACCACGTAAAGCAGCCAACTGACTAAAGTGGGAAAAATAGTTCGTAGATATAAATTTTGCAAATGGCCTAAATCATCAGCCAAAATGCCTAAAATATCGCCAGTTTTAAAATGCTGCTGAAAAAAGGAAGCATCTCTGGCTAACGTTTGGTACAACCGTTTGCGTAGATCTGAAGTGACCTTTAAAACCCAATTATGACTAGTCAACCGTTCAACATAGCGAAACACTGGTCGCGCAATCCCAAAGGCTCGGGTTAAGACAACCGGCACGTAAATTAATAAAATATTTTCTGGCCGGGTTGCTGATTTACTAATCAAATAACCAGAGGTGAACATCAGCGCCCCACCGCAAATAAAGGTGGCTAACCCTAACACTAAAATTAAAGTTAGTAACCCTTTATACTTGGTCATATATGGTTTGACCCAAGTATCATGTTTTAAAGGTTTTTTCATAATTGTTCACCTCGCGTTTGTTTCATTAACCGGACATAATCGCCATTTTTTGCCCGTAGTTGAGCAGGTGTCCCTTGCTCAACTAAACGTCCCCGTTCAATCACTAAGACATAATCCATTTGTTGCATCCAATGCAATCGGTGCGTGGCAAAGAACACTAAGTGCTGATCGAATAAGGGGACCATGGTTTCCTTTAAAGCTGCTTCAGTTTCAATGTCTAAATGTGCTGTCGGTTCATCGAATAATAGAATTCGCCGTTGCCGATCCAAAAAGGCACGGGCCAACGCAATCCGCTGCCCTTGGCCGCCACTGACTGCACGTGACCCTTCACCAATGATAGTTTCAAATCCTTGCGGCAAAGTTGCCACCCATTGGCTTAAGCCAGCTTGCGCGGCAGCTTGCTTAATGGCCGCCATCGAGGCTTGCGGTTGGTAAAACGCAATGTTAGTGGCGATGGAGCCGTGAAATAAATAAGGTTTCTGAGGTAAATAAGCAAAATTTTGCTGCCACTGTGTTTGACTTAAATGTGGTACTTTTTGCCCGTTAACCTGGATCTCACCCTGATTAGGCTGTAAAAACCCACCTAACGTGTTGATCAAAGTTGATTTGCCTGAACCTGATTCACCGATAATGCCAATTTTACGATAACCATGGACACTAAAGGAAACTTGATTTAAATCTGCTTCGTTACTGCCAGGATAACTGACATTTACCGCTGAAAAGCTTAACTCGCTGTCAGCATTCCAAGTCGGTGCCGCCGTTAACAGGTGCCGTTGTTGTGGCTGTGGCATTTCTAAAATGGCTAAAACAGCTTTCATGGCATTTTTACCATTTAAAGTGGCGTGATAATCGTTTGAAAAATCACGCAATGGCAAAAAGAATTCTGGCGCTAAAATTAATGTTGCTAAAGCTGGAAACAAGGTCATTTGACCATTCAATAACGCTAAACCTAAGAAAACCGCTACAACTGCAATTGACAACGTTGTAAAAAAGTCTAGCGCAAAAGTCGACAGCACCGCAATCCGTAAGACATTCATCGTCTGTTTACGGTACGATTCACTAACTTGGTAAACATTTTCCGCATAAGTATCACTGATTCCCAGTAGTTTTAAAGTTGCCAAACCACGCAATGCATCGACAAAGTGATTGGCTAATTGTTGATAACCAGCATACTGTTGGTCTGCTTTATCCCGAGCAGCAAAACCTAAGATAATCATGAACATAATCACAATTGGAACCACTACCATTAGCGTAATTCCTGAACGAACATCTAAAGTGAAAATGTAAACCAGCAAAATAATGGGAATTACCATCATGTTTAACATTTTATTTAAAATCAAGGTCAAATAATTTTCAACTTGATCAATGCCTTCAAGGGCCATGGTGACCATATTACCAGTTCCTTGTTTAGCGACTAAACTAGGCCCTAAATGAAATAATTTGGTCAATAGTTTATCCCGTAACTCAGCGCTGGCGCGGCTGGCATAATGGTCTAAAATATGATTTTTACCCCATTCAATTAAATGCCGCCCTAATAAAGCTAAGAAAAAGAAAAACATTGGCCAATATAGCCAAGCCAATGCTTTCAAGTGCCAAGAATTGACAATTGTCCGTGCTAGATACTTACCCTGGAATAATATCGGGTCTAGAATTTTTGGTGTTGGAAAGTATTTCCATTCCAAAAGTACTAGGCCC
>NZ_AYYI01000091.1 GCF_001436505.1 Loigolactobacillus rennini DSM 20253
GATTAGTTTACCATGCGGCTATTAGCTTGTCAAGCTTAATTTTGCATAATCATGCAGGCAAACAACTCAATTATACCAATAGCAGCTTGGAACCAATGCTGAATGTATAAATATCCAGCAATCATTGCATAAAGGCTTAAATGACAACCAGCTTAGTTTAGCAAAACTAAGCAGTGATTGTCAAGCCCAAATTCAGTTAATTAAACAAACGTTAACTGACAACAATCAATACTATAGCAACATTTCACCAACGCGTCAAGACAAGCCTAAGACTGCCTTTTTATGAGATTCCGAACTTTAAATAACAATTATCTTTTAAAAATCGTGTATATTCATTTTAAATCCGCTTAATTTAGGCTCTACAATATCTGTTGTTGGTAATAGATTTATCTATTATTGATGGCAGA
>NZ_AYYI01000092.1 GCF_001436505.1 Loigolactobacillus rennini DSM 20253
GAGATCTCCAAAGGATAGAAACTATCCTTCAACACCATTTGACAAACTTCCAAAAAAGCTAGACAGTGTCCGTAGGGGACATTGCCTAGTTTTTTAGCAGGTAGTACTTGTTACAGCCATTGGAGTATCTCAGCCAAGTTATGGACCTCATGTGTTGGTCGTGCAGTGGTTGTGGGAGTGGCGTGGTCACGGTTTACCCAAATTGACCGCCAGCCAAGCGCATCGGTTGTGACAATGTCGCTACCGTATCCTTGAGCAATGTGCCAATGGTTTGCTGGGGTCAAATCATAGTGTGCTGCCACTGTTTTGAAGAAAACCGGGTCAGGCTTATACGTGTGAACATCCTCAGCAGTCCAAATATCAAGGGGAACTTCTAAAGCCGCAGCGTTGGCGGGAATAATATCCCATGATGAATTGGACATCATGATTAAGTGATAACCGCGTTGTTGCAGCGTCTTTAAGGTGCCAATGACCTCGGGAAAAGGCTTTAAACTACGGTGAGCGATCAGAACATCTACGTAATAGCGTTCGAACTGATGGGTTAGACCAAATTGATAATCGAGATGAATCAAGTTATTACGCGTCAAAATGGCGTAATCGAGATAAGGATGCATGTTATCCCGACTATCTTGATAGGTGATAAAGCGTTGCCGGGCTAGTCGTGGATCGACGCCGATTTTATCAGCAACTGTTTCGATGGCTGCGTAGGTTGCCTCTTCATTGAGTAGTGTACCGTAGCAGTCAAACGTTAAGTATTTTTCCATGATGAGACTCCTCTCTGACTACCTTTAAGTATACGCACAAACACTAAAAAAGCCGTCGAAATTCGGCGGCTTTTCATCATATTACGTTAAATTATTCAGCGTCGTAGGCAGCTTGGAAAATCTTGATGATATCTTCCTTTGTCCCCTTACGAGGGTTAGAGAAAGCATTCCCATCCTTCAAGGCATTTTCAGCCATCAATTCAAAGTCTTCTGGCTTAGCACCAATTTCTTTGATTGAGTGAGGAATACCAACGTCTTCGGATAATTGCTTCATGGCCTTGATGGCTAATTCGGCAGCATCCCGCGTTGATAGGCCTTCAGTGTTTTCACCCATAATTTCAGCCAATTGGGCGAAACGATCTGGGCAAGCAATGATGTTATATTCTTCAACGTAAGGTAGAAGTAAGGCACAGCAAACACCATGAGGTGCGTTGTATTGACCACCGAGTTGGTGAGCCATGGCATGAACGTAACCCAAGTTGGCGTTGTTGAAGGCCATCCCGGCTAACATTTCAGCTTCGACCATCTTAGTCCGAGCGTCCAAGTTGTGGCCGTTAGCAACGGCTTCACGAAGGGAAGTTTCAATTAACTTGATAGCTTCCACACATTGTGAGTCGGTGATAGGGTTGTGGTCAACGGAAACGTAAGGTTCAACGGCTTGAACGAAGGCATCCATCCCAGTAGCTGCGGTTAAGCCCTTAGGCACATCGAGCATCAGAGTTGGGTCGTTGAATGAAACCAACGGAATGTTCCGCCATGAAACAACCACGAACTTCAAGTGGGTTTCTTCATTCGTGATAACCGCGTGACGGGTTAATTCAGAACCAGTACCGGCCGTCGTGTTAACGGCGATTAATGGTGGCAAAGCCTTGTCGAGTGTTTCAATCCCAGCCAACTTGGTAATGTCGTCGCCATTAGTCAAAATAATGCCGGCACCTTTACCAGTATCGTGAGCAGAACCCCCACCAACAGTGATGATGGAGTCCGCACCGGATTCTTCGTAAAGTTTCTTAACTTCTTTGATGTTACGAATCTTAGGGTTGGGTTCAACGTTGTTGTAAACAACGTAGTCCACACCAGCAGCCTTTAAAGAATCCAAAGTCTGTTCCACGGCGCCGTCCTTTAAACCCTCAAGGAACTTATCCGTGACGATAACGGGCTTTTTCATCCCTAACATCTTTGCTCGATCACCAATCCTACTAATGACACCAGGGCCAAAGAAATTGACGCTGGGCATCAGAAAGTCATAACTACGTTCAGCCATTATACAAATGCCTTCTTTCGGAAGTTTTGAAAACAATTAGTACCAATTTCACAAAGCAATTATAACTAATAAGTTTACAGTTTGCAATCGTTTTTGGGTAAAAGTCCCTTAATTGTGCAATAAAGTGCTAATTTGTCGGCGGTTTAAACCGTAATGATTAATTTTACTGTCAGTATATTTCTTGCAATCTGCCATTATCAAAGAAACACTAATAGCTACGGTTGTTAATATGAGTAATAAAATAATAAATTATTTATCCTTTGTTAAATTTACACTCTATAGTAGTTTAAATAAATTTGCATAATACATTGCAAAGAGCTATGTTAGTATGTAAAAAGGGGAATTATACTTTGAGAAAATTAAAACTGACTCTCAGGACTATCTCTATCATTTGTGTTTTTGCAGGTATATATTTTTATTTTAAAGCCCCTAAATATATTGCAACTCACATTGCTATTAATGATAGAGTTGATAGCATGGGTACCGCTTATCAGATGTTTTTGTTGCCAGTTCTTCAAATTATAATTAATGAAGTTTTAATATATATTTCTAAAAAGAAAAGACAAAAATTGCAAATGCTTGAATTAAACGTCATTCTCGCAAATGAATGGAAATACATAGCTCTTGGATTAGTACTTCTTATCATATTTGTTTTGCTTATGGGAAATCAAATAGCGTTAAGCTAATACGATTTTTGAAACTAAATTAATGTATTTAAAGTGTAATCAATTAATATTACTATTGCCGATACATCTAACAACTGAGTACTTAACATACTACAAACACATCATGATGAAATTCATAATACCTTTATTACGTCGTATTCAAATGGCCCTTTAGAGGACTCGAATAATAAAATCAAAGCGATCAAAAGAGGTAGTTTTGGCTGTCGAAACTTTTTCAAATTTAGAATTAGAGTCCTTAATGTTTTCGTATCCAGATAAAAAAGCCCTAGTCACAAAGCGATTAGGGCTTTTATAATTAATTTACTAGCAACAATTGACGAAGAGCCAAAATAGTTAAACTATTTTAGGCGAGTAAGGTTATTACTATATTGAATATAAGTGGTTTGTAATGTATTGGAGTGTAGTTTTGGGCCGTAGACGACGATTAGACCAATGTTATTTTACTGATTCAATATCCAAATGAATAAAACGAAAACAAAGAATAAGGCGTACATTAAAGGATGAACCTCTTTACCGCGTTTAGCAGCGATCATGGTTAGTGGGTACATAATGAAACCTAAGGCAATGCCATCAGAGATACTGTAAGTTAGCGGCATGCCTAAGACGATTAAAAAGGCTGGGATGGCAATTTCCATTTTATGCCATTCGATTTCACGCAACGATTGCGCCATCAGAACTCCGACGATAATCAGCGCTGGCGCGGTTACTTGGTTGGTGACCACGGCTAACAGCGGTGAAAAGAAGAGGCCGCCGATAAACAATAATCCAGTGGTGACGGCAGTTAAACCAGAACGGCCACCTACAGCAATGCCGGCAGAGGATTCAACAAAAGCTGATGTTGGTGAAGTTCCCAGCAACGATCCCACTAGCATGGAACTAGAATCAGCGAGTAAAGCTTTACCGACGCGGGGCATTTTATTATTTTTCATAAAGCCAGCTTGCTCTGCCAATCCGACTAACGTGCCGGCAGTATCGAAAAAGGTGACCAATAAGAAGGTTAGGACCACGACAACCAATTGCAAGGAGTTAATGTCACCGATGTGCATGGCGCCCACCATAAAGGTGGATTTAATGCTAGGTGCGCCGGCAATGATTGCGCTTGGCATGGCAATTAAACCAGTGACTAAGCCTAAAATTGTGGTAGCAACCATCCCGATAAAAATCGCACCGGGGATCCGCCGTACCATTAAAATTGCAGTGATGATTAAGCCGAAAACAGTTAACCAAGTGGTGCCAACCGTCAGCGGCCCTAACCCAACCACGGTTGATTCGTTTGCGACGATCAAGCCACCGTTATGTAACCCTAAAAAGGCGATGAATAAGCCGATTCCGGCGGCAATCGCTAACTTTAAGTTACGAGGAATCGCGTTAATAATGGTTTCCCGTAATTTTAGCACTGTGATTAAAATAAAGATTAGCGATGCGACAAAGACGCCAGCTAATGCGGTTTGCCAAGGAATTTTCATGCCGATGACCACAGAGTAGGCAAAAAAGGCGTTGACGCCTAATCCTGGGGCGATCGCAATCGGGTATTTGGCTAATACGCCCATTAAAATACAACCTAGCGCGCTGGCAATGGCCGTTGCTGTAAAAACAGCCCCCTTGTCCATGCCTGTTGCCCCTAAAACACTGGGATTAACGAATAAAATGTAAGCCATGGAAATAAATGTGGTGAATCCAGCCAAGATTTCCCGCCGCATGTTGGTCTGCAACTGTGGTAGATCAAAGTATTGCACTAGCTTTTCTTTCAAAACGATTTGCCCTCCATTAGTCATATTGTTCGTTAATTAATTGATTACAGCTATTATACTAACTTAAAAAGCATTTAATTTCAATGAAAAGTTAACTTTAAACTTAAATAAATATTTATTGTTCGTTTTTATAAAGATACAACAAATTATTACAAAATCCTTAGTCCTGTTATACTGAAGGGCAAAGGTGATGAAAACATGACGGCGATCAAATAAGTGACCGTAATTGTGCCAGTTTATAATTTAGCAGCTTATTTAGCGCGCTGTTTAACCAGTTTACAAACGCAAACTTACCCTCACTTTGAAGTGTGGCTAATCGATGATGGTTCCACCGATGGCTCTACTGAGATTTTAAAACAGTGGGTACAAAAAGATGCTCGGTTTCAACTATGGCGACAGCCAAAAAATCGCGGTGTGTCGGCGGCTCGTAATGTAGGACTACGCCAAGCGCAGGGCGATTATGTCTGTTTCGTCGATGGCGATGATTGGTGTGAGCCGACTTATTTAGAAAGTTTTGTCCAGCAGATGGCTTTAGCGCCTACTGATATGGCTTTATGCGGTTACCATACGGATTGGCCCAGTTTAAAAGTATTGCTAGGTAAAAATCATGATTGTACGTTTACGCAAAAAGCGGCTTTGCTGGCTATTTTAAAACCTAGCGGTGATATTCGTGGCTTTTTATGGAATAAATGTTACCGGCTGGACGTCATTCGGCAAGCTAATTTACGGTTTGATGAAAGTGTAACTTTGATGGAAGACCAGCTGTTTAATGTGGCTTATGTGTTGCAAACACAACATTTTCGTTACAAGGCTGCACCACAATACCATTATGTTACGCGCCATGATAGTGCGATTCATCAATGGTCAGTCCACACGGTACCAGAAGAACTCAAAGCATTAGACAAGATTCAGCAGTTATTGCGCCAGCATCCAGAGTTACAATTTGGCCAGTTACTGGCACAGCGACGGCAAAAAGTCCATCGTGATTTAATCGCACGGATGCACCAGCGTTACCATATTGGCCAAGATGATTAAGACACCTCACGAATCATTTTTGCCCAAAGGTTACTGGTAAATTAAAAGCACCGGCATCTGATGAACCCAAAAGTGGTTTTCAACAACTTTTAGCTGCTGGAAACCACTTTTATTAGTTAACTATGATGTTTTAATTTGTCGGAGTGGCTTGGCAGGCACACCGCCGACGATCGTGTTCGCCGGAACGTCTTTAGTGACCAATGCACCAGCGCCGACAATGGCATTTGCGCCGACGGTTACGCCAGGTAAAATAGTGACATTTGCACCTAGCCAAGCCCCTTGCTGAATGTGAACGGCTTTGCAGACCACATTACACCGCAAAGCAGGCTGTTCTTGATGATTAACCGTTAAAATTGTTACTCTAGGACCAATTAAAACGTGATCAGCGATATAAATGCCCCCAAGATCGACAAAAAAGTATTGTTGATTGATAAAAATATTTTCTCCCATGAAAATGTGACGCCCAAAGTCACTGTAAAAGGGCGGATTAATTGAATTTGTCGCTGAAACTGGCTGCTTGGTCATCTGCGTAATCAGCTGAATAACTTCAGCTGGTGTGTGGTCGTGCCCGTTTAAATCAGAGCGAATTCGGCTGTTTTGTTGGTTGATTTTGGTGATTTCGGCAAATCGGGGATCTATAAATTGCAGCGTTTCTCCTGCTAAAGCCTGTTTTAAAATGGCCGTTGTCATATTTATTTTGCCTCACCGGTGTTTCTAAAAATTTGAAAAATCATTGCTAATGCTCCTTGTTCATTTGATTGTCTTTAGTATAAGTGGCTGACTAAGCAATGTCTAATATTGATATGATATGCTTTAGTATAGCTTTAAAGTATAGTTAGCATAAAAAAACAGCTAGTCGGTAATGACTAGCTGTTCGGTTTGATCGCGTTGATTTAGTTATTATGTTTGCGTGCTGCTTCTCGGTACTGAGCCATTTTCGTTTTAAAAAGCGCGCTGTTTGTCGGCGGTGTGTAAGTGACAGCATTAGCGCCTGCTGCAATCACATTTTCGATGTCCGCGTCGGTTTTGCCGCCAGTTGCGATGATGGGCAATTTGGGATATTGTTGCCGGATCTGTGCGACTAATGCCGGCGTTTGTGGGCCCCCAGAAACATTGACGATATCAATGCCAGCGGCTAGCCGCGGTTTTAAATCTTGGTGGGCAGTGACCACCGTTAGAATAATCGGGATGTCGATAATATCATTCATCACGCGGATAGTTTCTAGCGATGTCGGCGCATTGACCACGACACCAATACTGCCTAAACTTTCTGCAAACAGACTGATATTAGCGGAGCGGCGGCCGCTGGTTAACCCGCCACCCACACCAGAAAAAACAGGAATGTCCGCGACCATGCTGATACTTTGCATAATGGCTGGATGGGGTGTGAACGGATAAACTGCAATTACCGCATCGGCGTTTGTGTTTTTAATGATCGCAATGTCCGTTGAAAAAATAATCGAGCGGATGCGCTTGCCAAAAATGACAATGCCACTGGCTTTACGGATCACATCTGGCATACGGACAATGTTTTGGCGGAGCTCCGTCATAATTTCTGGTGGTTTTGGCTTCATCAGTTCCACATCCCTTCATTGATTAATCGCAATTTGATTTTCTTTTAAAACTGCATTAGTCATTGTTTTGAAATTAGCTTGGTTTTTAGCGTCTTCTGGCTGATCGTGCAGTTTAGCTTCTGCTATTGCCCAACGGACTACAGTTTCAGTAACGGTCAGGTCGTTGGCTAAAATGGTCAGTTGATAGTTTTGACTGAGCATAGTTTTAAGGTCGTTAAAACGCCGGCGATTAGAAACTTCACGAAACTTGCTGCCATCTTTACGACTACAAGCTTCAAAAATTAGTAGTGGTGATTCTCGGGCTGCAGCTTTGAGTTGATTTTGTAATTGTTTTAATGTTGTTGCCATTAGTGACCCTCATTCTAAATAACGTTGTGACAAAAGTAATCCCTTTTTGTAAATCATCATCGCAGCAAACGGTCCGTTAGGGGACTCATTCACTAATCTAGGCTGATACGTCATAACTAGCCGTTTGATGTGATAGACTTACGCTAAATAGTCGCGGCGTAACTGCGTTAAGTTCGCAGTGGTTAGCCCGATTTGTTCTGTTAAATAGCGTTCAATGCCGCCAAATGCCTGCAAAGTCGCAAATACGGCATCGATATTAGCACCTTCTACTGACAGCATTTGGTTCATTTTGTTAGTGACGTCTTCACTTTCATTTTCAGCGACAATTTGGGCGATGCTTTGCCGGTTGCTAGCTCCAAAAATTTGGTTAGTGAGTAGGTAATCACGTTTAATGGTTTCTGGTGCAACGCCTAAGGCACTTAAAATTAGCATGGCCCCAACCCCGGTGCGATCTTTACCCGCCGCACAATGAAAGACCACACTTTGTTGTGGTTGTGTATTTGCCAACATGGCTTGAAATAACTTGCGCCAAGCTACTTGTGCGTGGGCATCGGCAACCATTAATTGGTAGACACGTGAAAAAATTCCTAGGCCTTGATGCGATAATTTAATGTCTAAACTTTGCAAAACATTTTCATCACTAAATGGGTACACCGGAGCTTTGATCAACTTTGCGGCCGCAGGCAAACGATCCGGGTAAGTTTGGGTTTCACTACTAGAGCGTAGGTCAATATCATAACGTAGACCATAATTGCCTAATTGTACGATGTCGCTGGGCGTTAGCTGGTCTAAACCGCCGGCGCGCAGAATTTTTTGCCATTTCACGTGGCGGCCGTCTGTAGTGGGGTAACCACCGAGCTCGCGGAAATTCACACCGCCTTCTAAATCCAATACACGTTGTGGTTGCATGAAAATCGTTCCTTCCTGAAAGTTGCTATGGGCGCATTAACATGTTTATGCTGCGCATATTAATCATTATTATTAACTTCAGTATGACGATTACAGCTAGGGTGGTCAAGGTTAGTGAATGATAATTTTCATTAAAAATCAGCATGGTTATATTATTTCAAAATTACAGAATAAAATTAGTTAATAGTAGCTTGCACTTACTTTTAGTAAGCTATATAATTTAGCTGTTTGTTAAAATAACGATAGAGGAAGTTTTAAAATGGCTTATTTCCCAGCTTATACTGATGAAGAAATCATCACGTTTTTGAAGGCGCAAGCGCCCCACGCAGCGATTGCAACTGATAAAACAACGTTAGCACAGCATCAATCTGGTCAATATGGCTTAGGTGCCGGTGACAGTGCATTATTAGCGTATGTTGAAGTAGCGGATGTAGCAGATATTCAGGGTGTTTTGAAAACAGCGCGTCAATTTCATTTACCAGTGATTCCGCAAACGACAGCAACCAGTACGGTTTCAGGTTCGGATGCACTAGGCCACGGTATTATTTTATCAACGCGGCGGATGAACAAAATCATCGATGTCAGTCGGGAAGATCAAGTCGCAGTAGTCCAACCTGGTGTGGTAAACCAAGATTTAGACGCTGCTGCTCGTAAAGTTGGGATGTTTTACGCACCTGATCCCGGCTCGAAGGCAATGTCTGCAATTGGCGGGAATGTTGCGACCAATGCAGGTGGCATGAGTACGGTTAAATATGGTGCGACGTGGGATGCTGTTTTAGGTTTAAAGGTGGTCTTAGCTGACGGTCGCGAATTAACGCTGGGGCACCGGACGCTAAAACAGGCTTTTGGCTATAATTTAACCCAATTATTTGTTGGTTCTGAAGGTACCTTAGGCATCATTACAGAAATTACCGTTAAATTAATGCCGATTCCGTTTGGACAACCAATTACTGGTGTGGCTTATTTCCCGGATATGAAAACCTTAGGGACCGCAGTGACAGAAGTACGCGCTGCAGGTGTTTATCCAGCAATGTTAGAAGCGTTAGACAGTGCAACACTACAGGCTTTGGATCAATATGAAGGTACAAATTATGCTCAAAATAATGGCGCCATGCTGATTTTACGGTTGGATACCGGCGATCAAGCCATTTTGCAAAAATTAAAGGCAATTTTAGCGCAGTTTGGCGCTCAAAATTTGCAGGTAACTAGTGTCCCAGATGAACAGGCTAAATTATTAAAGCTGCGCCAAGATATGCTGCCGGCTGTTTTTGCTAACGGCAACCATGTAATGGAAGATATGGCAGTACCGTTGTCGAAAATGGCGCAAATGATGGCTTATATCAGTGAAATTGCTAAAAAACTAGACGTACAGATTTATACAGCAGGCCACGCCGGTGATGGCAACGTCCATCCAACATTAGTTTGGCCAAAAGCGCAAAAAGAAGTGCCGGATAAAGTAGTCCGAGCACTGCGGTTGATGTTTCGTGAAGCATTGCGGTTAGGTGGCACCATTTCAGGTGAGCACGCGGTTGGTTTGTTGAAAAATCAGTGGAACAATGAAGAATTAGGGCCAGATGTTGATCAATTACAGCATCAGATCAAAAGTTTGCTGGATCCGATGCACCTTTTGAATCCTGGCCGGAAAATTGATTGAAAGGCTAGCTTTGGACACGGTTTAAAAGTTAAATAAAGAAGTGCTTTATCAGGAAATTCCTGTGGTTTGTTACCCGCTTTCTGGCTAATGAAACAAGTGTTTCCTAGATAAAGCATTTTTTATTACGGTCAATTGCACCACGGGTTGCATTTAACGCTAATTTTCGTTACAGTTAGTAGGTGCGTGAAACATTTGTGTTTCACGAGAGATGAAATAGATAAACTAACCTCAATTTTTAGAAAGGAGCGCTGGGGATGACACCAGCAACTTTTAAAACGGCTCTAGCCGCACAAGGCGTGACGCTATCGACACAGCAAATGGCCCAATTTCAGCGCTACTTTGATCTTTTGGTGACAATTAATCAGAAGATGAATTTAACTAACATTACAGCGGAACCAGAAGTTTATTTGAAACATTTTTATGATTCATTAACACCTAGCTTTTACTTACCGCAATTACAGCGTCAAGCATTAACAATCTGCGATGTGGGGGCAGGCGCAGGCTTTCCATCAATTCCGTTAAAAATTGTTTTTCCGCAATTGCAAGTTACGATTGTGGATGCGCTAAATAAACGCATTAACTTTTTAAATCAGTTAGCTGGCGCATTGAATCTCAGTGATGTGGCTTTTTTTCATGAGCGTGCAGAGATTTTTGGTAATAAACGCAGCTCACACAGAGAAAGCTATGATTTGGTTACGGCGCGGGCAGTTGCACGATTGCCAGTATTAAGTGAACTGTGTTTACCGTTAGTGAAAAAAGGTGGCCAGTTTGTGGCGTTAAAAGGGCAATTAGCCGCAGATGAGTTGGCAACGGCAGATTATGCGATTACAAAATTAGGTGGGAAAGTGCAAGCTTCTCCAGCATTTACGTTGCCAGAAACAGGGGATCAACGACAGCTAGTCATCATTGATAAACGGCGGCAAACGCCGAAAAGCTACCCGCGGCGTGCGGGCATGCCTAACCGGAAACCCTTGGTGGCACCAGCAGAATAATTTACCGGTAATTTGATATTCTTAGTAGTAGAAAGGAATTGACTTTATGGCGCAAATTATTGCGATTGCCAACCAAAAAGGCGGTGTGGGCAAAACCACCACAGCCATTAATCTAGGGGCCTGTCTAGCAGCACAAGGTCAAAAAGTGTTGTTGGTGGATACAGACGCGCAAGGTAACGCAACCAGTGGCGTCGGCATCCAAAAAAACAACATTCAACATGACATTTATAACGTTTTAATTGATGATTTACCGATGACCAAAGTAATTTTGCCAACACAGCGTCCTAATTTGGCCATTGTGCCTGCAACATTGCAATTAGCTGGTGCGGAAATTGAACTGACCAATTTAATGGCCCGAGAGTCGCGTTTGAAAGCAAGCTTAGCACCTGTTCAGTCGGCTTATAATTTTGTCTTAATCGATTGTCCCCCTGCTTTAGGCAATTTAACCATCAATGCGTTTACGGCCAGTGATAGCATTTTAATTCCCGTTCAAAGCGAATATTATGCGCTGGAAGGGCTCAGTCAGTTACTGCATACGATTAAATTGGTGCAGAAACACTTTAAGCCAAGCTTGCAAATTGAAGGCGTTTTGTTGACAATGTATGATGCAAGGACCAATTTAGGGGCGCAAGTGGTGGCAGAAGTACGACGCTATTTTCCTAAGCAAGTTTACCAAACCATCATTCCCCGCAATGTCCGGCTATCTGAGGCACCTAGTCACGGTTTGCCGGTGATCGATTATGATGCCCATTCCAAAGGGGCGGCAGTTTATGAATTATTGGCAAAGGAAGTGTTAGCTGCACATGAGTAAACAACATAAAGGCTTAGGCCGGGGCATGGATGCCTTGTTTAGTGACTTCGATGATTTTACTACACCACAGGCCAGTGAAGAGGTCACTACAATTCCCATCGGCGAAATTCGACCTAATCCTTACCAGCCGCGGCGCCAATTTGACCAGCAAAGCTTAACGGAATTGGCCACGTCGATTAAAGAAAACGGCGTTTTTCAGCCGGTAATTGTTCGTCAAAGCATCAGTGGTTACGAATTAATCGCTGGCGAGCGGCGTTTGCGGGCGTCAAAATTGGCCGGTAAAAAGGAAATTCCCGCGTTGATTCGTAAAGTTGATGAAGCGTTGATGATGGAAATTACCGTCTTGGAAAACTTACAGCGCGAAGATTTGAACCCACTAGAAGAAGCTGGTGCTTATCAGATGTTGATGCAAAAATTGCATTTAACGCAAGATCAAGTGGCTCAGCGTTTAGGCAAAAGTCGGCCATACATTGCAAATTATTTACGGCTGTTGGCTTTACCGGCACCCGTGAAAAAATTGGTAGAAGACCAGCAACTTTCAATGGGGCAGGCCCGAACGCTGTTAGGTTTAAAGGACAAAACAAAAATGACAGCTTTAGCGCAGCGGACATTAAAAGAAAAACTAACTGTTCGTGAATTAGAGCGCTTAGTCACCCAGTTAAATACCGTTAAACCCAAACAACCGGCGGCTAAGCCAGAAAAATCGCCTTATTTACGGGCTAGTGAGACCCGCCTGCAAAAACATTTTGGAACTAAGGTTAACATTGCAGCACATGGTGATAAGGGTAAAATTGAAATTAATTATTTATCCACAGCGGATTTAAACCGGATTTTAGATTTGTTAGGCTTAACTGAGTAACAGATGAACTTAATTTTGGGGTGATAGAATGTTCGACTTAGGTGATATTGTTGAAATGAAAAAGCCGCATGCCTGCGGTGCCAACCGGTGGCAAATTATCCGCATGGGTGCGGATATTAAGATTCAATGTACCAAATGCCGCCATATTGTCTTAATGTCGCGGCGTGATTTTACCCGGAAAATGAAAAAGGTTTTAGAAAAAGCAGCTAATCAGGATTAATTTAGGAAGCGAGTGACAAGCAATGGCTTTAACAGCAGGAATTGTCGGCTTACCCAATGTCGGCAAATCAACTCTATTTAACGCGATCACTAAGGCAGGCGCGGAAATGGCAAACTATCCATTTGCTACTATCGACCCAAATGTGGGTATGGTTGAAGTGCCAGATGCACGGCTAGCCCGGATTGATGAAATTATTCCCGCAAAAAAAATCGTACCGACTACCTTTGAATTTACCGACATTGCTGGCATTGTAAAAGGTGCCAGTAAAGGGGAAGGTCTAGGCAACAAGTTTTTGGAAAATATTCGTCGGGTCGACGCGATTGTTCATGTGGTGCGGGCATTTGACGATGCTAACGTCACCCACGTCACGGGGAAAGTAGCGCCTTTGGAAGATATCGATACCATTAACTTAGAATTAGGTTTAGCAGATTTGGAAAGTGTGGACAAACGTTTGGCTAAAGTACAGCGGGATGCGAAATCAAAAAGCAAGGACGCTTTAGCTGAATTAGCCGTTTTGGAAAAAATTAAACCAGTGCTAGAAAATGGTGGTTCTGTCCGTTCGATTCAGTTTGATGAAGACGAACAAAAGATTGTTAAAGGCCTATTTTTGCTGACTTCTAAACCAGTGCTTTATGTGGCTAACATTGCCGAAGCCGATATGGCGCACCCGGAAGCGTCACCGTACGTTCAGCAGATTAAGGATTATGCAGCAAAAGAAGGCGCGGAAACCATTGCAGTCTGTGCGGAAACTGAAGAAGAAATCGCTGAATTAGACGATGCCGATAAAGCTGATTTTTTGGAAGCAGAAGGCGTCACGGAACCTGGATTAAACCGGCTAATCCGCGCATCTTACCATTTGCTAGGCTTAGGGACTTTCTTCACTGCAGGTGGTAAAGAAACGCGAGCATGGACTTTCCGCCGCGGTATTAAAGCGCCACAAGCAGCCGGTATTATCCATTCAGACTTTGAACGTGGCTTTATCCGCGCTGAAACTGTGTCATATGATGATCTTGATCATTACGGCAGTATGCAAAAAGTCAAAGAAGCTGGCCGCTTACGTCTAGAAGGTAAAGACTATGTTGTTCAAGATGGTGACATCATTGAATTTAGATTTAATGTTTAGTACAGGAGGATCAAGATGAGTGAGCAAAAACAGGGCCGCAATGCCGGCGTGCAGCAACATAAGCTACGGCAACGCAAGCCTGAAGAGCTAACTAAGCGCAACGAAGACTATGTCTTTCGCTTAAAAAAGGCGCTGGCAGAAACGAAGTTATCGCCGGAAAAACAAGAAGAAGCCATTGAAGACATGATTCCACAACTGTTAATCAGCCAAAAAAATGGCCAAACTGCACGTCAACTTTTTGGTACGGTAACGGAACGGGTTAATGAAATTGTCGAAGGTCCGCATAAAAAAGCAGATGCTAAACAAAATAAATGGTTGTTATTTATGGACAGTTCTCTGATGATTTTCATGGTGTTTAACTTTATGTACGGGATTATGTTCTTTTTCAGCAAAAGCACAAAAACCCAAGCAGGACAAGCAGGCATTTTATCCTTGCTGATTATTTCACTGGTTGGTGGTTACGGCATCATGCTGATGCAGATGAACTTACAACCTTCTAAAGATGGGAAGCGCAGACGGCCACCAATCTGGAAACTACTGTTATATTTAGTGTCCTTCTTCATTATTATGGTCGGGACTTATACCATCAGTATGCTGATTCCTGGCCCAATAAATGCCAACTTACCAGTAGCAGCCTACATTGCCATCGGAGCAGTCACATTAGCACTACGCATCTATTTAAAACGCCGCTTCCACATTCAGAATACGGTGTTTTAGAAAAGAGTGGTTTAACAAGCGCTTAGCTGTTGAGTATTAGCCTAAAATCGGAGTTATTTGCGAAGCAAATGGCTCCGATTTGTAGCTACTATTCCGCAGAAGAGGGAGATTTTCGTTCCGAAAATCTTTCATGCTACAGACGTTGACCATTCAACTACGGCGCAAACCGCCGAGTTGAAACATGGCAGACGAAAACAGCTGCTTGTTAAACCACGTTTACGGCAGCGATGCTGGATAAAACATCAAAGGCGGTTAACTTTTGAGTACTAGCCTAAGCAGGCAAGTTATTTGCGAAGCAAATGTTTTGGCTGCTGTAGCTAGACGGAAGAAGTTGCCTTTTAAACCACGTTTACGGCAGCGATGCTGGATAATAATATTGAAATCAAACAAGGTAAAACGACTAGCTTCAGCAGATGAAGCTAGTCGTTTTTAGCATCAACTAAGTTTTAATTTTGAACATTCTAGTCGTATCAATTATTTAGATCTAAATGACGATAAATTTAATTGAATTAATTTTTAAAGGGCTAAAAAATTGACGTACGTAGTTACGTACGCTATAATGCGATTAACTAGGGGGGACTGTAAATGCCAGATATTTATACACCAACAAAAGCACGGCAAAATTTATATCATTTATTGAAGGAAGTTAATGCCAATAGCCGGCCAGTTTTCATTACGAAAGCGAATGGAGATGAAAGTACTGCTGGTGTGCTACTCAGTAAGCGTGATTGGGAGGCACAGCAGGAAACCATGGCTTTACTTGCTAATGGGCAATTGCAATTTGCTCTAGCGCATGAAAATGATGATGCAGTCGATGTTGATGATTTGCAAAAATCAGTTGATAAAGAAATCAAAGATGAAACAAAGTAATTGGCAGGTTAAAATGGTTCGTTCGGCACGCGGTGATTTAAAAAAGGTACGGCAGAGTTATTTACGGGACACGTTTTCCGAAATCTTGGCAACGCTAAAAACTAATCCATTTGAGGAAACGCAGTCTTTTGAAAAACTAACGCCGCCGGCAGCAGGTAAATATTCACGGCGGCTAAATGGACAGCATCGTGTTGTGTATAAAGTTGATAAAGCAAAGCAGATTGTGACGATATTATCATTATCCGCTTGGCCACATTACAAATAATCTTAGCTGGCGCCTACATTTAGGTGCCAGCTTTTTTTGCTAACACAATACAATCACAAATTAATCGGCATCACAGAGATGATGTGTTGCCAATAGCCGAACAATTTTATTGAAAAAACAAAATATCATCCTAAAATCCGAACACAAATAATGCTTATTGTCATTTTATTTCTGAAAAAACGATTAAAGGCGCTTGACGCTGGGCAATATCTTTGGTAAGTTAGTCGGTAAACTTAAACGAAGCATTTGCTGCGCAAAATCAATAAGGAGTGGATAATCGCCATGTCTAATTGGGACACAAAGTTTGCCAAACAAGGGTATACATTTGATGATGTTTTATTAATTCCTGCAGAAAGTCACGTTTTACCGCATGATGTTGATGTCAGCGTCAAGCTTGCTAAAAATTTGCAGCTGAACATTCCCGTGATGAGTGCCAGTATGGACACCGTGACGACATCAACCATGGCGATTGCAATGGCTCGGCAAGGTGGGCTGGGTGTCATTCACAAAAATATGACCATCAAGCAACAAGCCGATGAAGTGCGCAAAGTTAAACGTTCTGAAAATGGCGTTATCGTCGATCCTTTCTATTTAACCCCAGAACATTCGATTCAAGAAGCAGAAGATTTAATGAAGCGTTACCATATTAGCGGTGTACCAATCGTTAATTCTTTAGAAGACCGGCGTTTAGTCGGTATCATTACTTATCGGGATATCCGGTTTGTCACAGATTATTCAGTTGCAATTGATACGGCGATGACTAAAGAACCATTGGTTACAGCAGCTGAAGGCACACCGCTTAACCAAGCACAGCAGATTTTGCAAAAACATAAAATCGAAAAATTACCGCTGGTGGATGATGCGGGACGTTTGAGCGGTTTAGTCACCATCAAAGACATTGAAAAGGCCGTTCAATTTCCTAATGCTGCTAAAGATGCACAGGGCCGCTTGTTGGTTGCCGCTGCTGTCGGTGTGACTAGCGATACATTTGAACGGGCAGATGCATTGCTGGAAGCCGGTGCAGATGCCATTGTGATTGATACAGCCCATGGCCATTCTGCTGGTGTCATTCGTAAAATTAAAGAAATCCGCGCCCGTTTCCCAGAAGCAACGTTGATTGCTGGTAATGTCGCAACAGCAGCTGCCACTAAAGCACTTTACGACGCTGGTGTCGATGTGGTTAAAGTAGGGATTGGCCCAGGCTCAATCTGTACTACTCGGATTGTCGCTGGGGTTGGTGTGCCACAATTAACCGCTGTTTACGACGCCGCCAACGTGGCCCGTGAATATGGTAAAACCATCATTGCCGATGGCGGCATTAAATATTCTGGCGATATTGTGAAAGCATTAGCTGCTGGTGGCAATGCTGTCATGTTAGGCTCTATGTTAGCAGGAACTGATGAATCGCCAGGTTCATTTGAAATCTTCCAAGGCCGTCGCTTTAAGACTTACCGGGGCATGGGTAGTATGGCAGCGATGGACAGCACTCATGGTTCATCCGACCGTTACTTCCAAAGCAGCGTAAACGAAGCCAACAAATTGGTACCGGAAGGAATCGAAGGCCGCGTTGCTTATAAAGGCAGCTTAGCGGACATTGTTTATCAAATGATTGGTGGTTTACGGGCTGGCATGGGTTATGTCGGCGCGGCTAACCTGAAAGCATTAGCTGATGACGCACAGTTTGTTCGAATCACAGGAGCAGGCCTCCGCGAATCACACCCACACGACGTCCAAATCATAAAAGAAGCACCAAATTATTCGGTACAATAAAAAAAGAGTGGTTTAACAGGCGCTTAGCTGTTGAGTACTAGCCTAGACAGCCAAGTTATTTGCGAAGCAAATGTTTTGGCTGGCGTAGCTAAACGGAAACAGCTGCTTGTTAAACCACGTTTACGGTAGCGATGCTGGATAAAACATCAAAGGCGGTTAACTTCTGAGTATTAGCCTAAAAAAGCAGATGATTCGCGCAGCGGATTGTCTGCTTTTTGTAGCTACTATTCCGCAGAAGAGGGAGATTTTCGTTCCGAAAATCTTTCATGCTACAGACGTTGACCATTCAACTACGGCGCAAATCGCCGAGTTGAAACATGACAGACGGCAACAGCTGCTTGTTAAACCACGTTTACGGCAGCGATGCAGAATAAAATATCAAAGGCGGTTAACTTTTCCACAAAAAAGTACTATGAACAAATGAAAAATTGCACAGTTAGGGTGGCAAAACAACCATACTTACAGCGAATTGACTGCAATCTCATGTGTGGTTAGTTCGCTGTTTTGTTCCATTGCTTTAAACTGACGTGTGCGCACTTAGCGCAGCAGTTATAGTGCGACTTTTTACCCGGTAAATGTTGTACTCTTTGCGGGAGCAAGGTAAACTGAAAGCAGTGATTTAAGTTTAGCGGTGAATTGTGCGGTTAAACTAGGGAGTGAAACGGCAGATGCAAATTAAAATAAAAAAGCCGACGGTGGCTGCGATTAATTTAACGGACAAGCAATTAACGCTAGTTGAGACGATCCGGCATCATTTACGGCACCGGCAAGTTGAAACAGTGGTGCCATTAAAGGGGATTAATCAGGTAAAATTGCAATTGCCTAAGCCCGATACACCGGGGCAATTGCACGTCAGTTACCGCGTAGAGAAGGCAGCGCCAGAACAAAAATTAACGGTTGCGTTTTTAGATTCAGACTTATCATTTATTCAACCATTACAAGAGCGATTAAAACAACAAGTTGAAAAGAATAAGCAATGGGGCGAGGACGATTTTGTGGCAAACGGCCAGTTGATTATGCAGTACTTAAAAATGCGTGACGCCGGTTTGTTAACCAATGAAGAATTTGAAGCTAAAAAGCGAGAAATTTTGCAGTTGGACGAATCATGATTCTTTCTGCACAAAGGAGTAATCAAAATGGCAAAACGACGGCAAAAACGGGCCAAGAATAAATTAAAACACTTGCAACAGGCAGCAGTACAGCGACGGCAACATTTAGCGCAACAAGCAAGTCCGCAGCCGACCGCTTTGTCGCAGAATTTAGCCTTACTATCGGATCGTGAACACACGTCGCCGGTCGCTACTGACCAAACATCAGCGGCTGCATCGAATAAAAAAACAACCGCGGCTGTAAAACAGCCTTTAACAAGTATGGACGCGTCAGCAGCTGGCGTCACACATGAAACAATTGCTTCAACTGCCCATCCAACGCCTAAAAATCAGTCACAAATTGATGCAGATGACGGTTCCAGCGTTGTCGAGACAGCGACTAACACACAAACAGTGGCTCCGAATTCAGCAGCAACTCATCCGGACACTGAAAAATCGGATTCGACGGCAGCAACCATTGATCCAGCACCGCAGGCAGCGCTGTTGACGCAGGTAAAACAATTAATCAGGCAGCAAAAGCTACAGCTCATACCTAATAGCCAGCTTAACAGCGCGGCTTTAAAAACATTAGTGATGGCTTTGCCGTTACCACTGCCTGAAAATTATCAACAAATTTTGCTAAAATTTGGCACATTGTATGGTTTTGGCTATTTTTTTGCTGGTCGTAGTCAAACAAACGTGGCAGCAGATTTAATTTATTTAAATCAAGCGGCACGGCATGACTTTTTAACCGATGCGCAAAAACAGCAGTTATTGTTGTTTGCGGCCAGTGAACGTCACTTTCTGGCTTTTTCGTATGGGCAAACGGCTCAACCCCAAATTGTTCGTGGGACACAGCAGCAAATCACCACCATTGCGCCGGATTTAGCCACACTGATGAAACAGTTGACCACTTAAATTTTTGTAGAGAAAGTAGGATTTAGTCATGGGAAAGCAAAAGCAGCACCGTACTGGCGGTTGGCAGCAACGGATTATACCGTTAATCACGGCTTTCCAAGCGGCTAACATTAATAAAAATGCGGTAGTTGTTGCTTACTATGCCTTGCTTTCCGTTTTTCCGTTGCTAATTTTTTTAGGAAACCTGTTACCTTTTTTAAATATTCAAGTGAATGATGTGTTGCCGTACATTCAAGCGCTGTTTCCAGCTTCGATCTACCGCACATTAGCACCGCAAATCGTCCGCTATTTGCGCAGTGGCAACGGCGGTTTGCTATCCATCGGGGCGGTGATCACGTTATGGTCAGCTAGTCGGGGAATCGTTAACCTGCGCGACAGCATTAACCAAGCTTACGGCGTAAAAACCCCACAAAACGCGCTGCTGGCTCGTTTGCTATCTTTGGTTTTAACCTTAGTCTTTGCGGTAATTATTTTAGTGTTGATTTTAATCTTTGGTTTTGGTCAAGACGTTTTGAACTATGTGGTCCCGCGATTAGATCTACCGCCGACTTTACTGCGCGTATTCGCGCAATTAAAATTGCCAGTGACTTCCGCAACTTTACTAGTCATCTTGCTATTACTTTTCTATTTTCTGCCAGACGTACGGTTACATTTACGCTGTATTTTGCCAGGAACAATTTTAACTGCAGTTGGTTGGCTAGCACTGGCACAATTTTTCGCGCTTTATGTCCGTTACTTCATGCGCTCGATCAGCAGTTATGGTGCGATCGGCACGTTTATCGTTTTAATGTTTTGGCTTGTTTTTGTGGCACAGATTATGCTATTAGGTGCATTTATCAATCGATTAACGGAGGAACATTTTTACGGTAAAATTCAACCAATTCGCGGCAAATTGCGCGATTGGTGGGAACGTTGGCAAAACTGGCGCCAGCGGGTGAAGGCGTAACGTGAGTTGATGAAAAAGGTGGGAAGGCTGATGAAAACAGCAACTTTAACGGATGTTGCAAATTTGGCAAATGTTTCCAAAATGACGGTGTCGCGCTATTACGCGGCACACCATTAACAATTTGTTTAAATGGCTAACCGCTCAAATTACAAACTATCAGTTAAAATAAACTAAACTGCACGAATAACTGTTAAGTGCAGTTTTTTTATTTGCAATAAAATTAACTAATTGTCGTTTATTCACAATATAAGACTAAAATAATTGACTGGTGAGAATTTTAACCGCGTTTATTTGTGATTAGATATGTTAATGGCGCAGTTTTATGATAAAATAATGATTGTGATGACTATTGTGATTTATTGAGCTTTTAAACTGAATTTTTATTAAGGAAGTGGAAAAGATGAGCCGTTTAACATTAGATGTACCGGAGGCTGCAGAAGAAACTGCAGCTGCCTTGTACAAATCGGTTCAGATGCGGATGGCAACAGCGCCAACGGGGCTTTGTCCGGTGGAAGTTGCCAGTGCGTACGCGAAACTGTGCCATAGTCAAAGTTGTGGTAAGTGCGCGCCTTGCCGGATTGGGTTAGGACAGTTAGCTAATCTGTTGGATCAAGTCCGCCAAGGTGAAGCGACAGATGATACGTTAGATTTAATTGAAAGCAGTGCCCGCAGCATTAAAAATTCGTCGGATTGTGCGATCGGTTTTCAAGCAGCGGCAGAAGTATTGCGGAGTTTAGTCGCGTTTCGGCCAGATTTTAAAAGTCACATTCACCAAGGCTACTGCCAAGCACCTCATCAAGGGATTCCTTGTGTTCGTGCCTGCCCTGCACACGTGGACATTCCTGGCTACATTTCATTAATTGCGCATGACCGCAGTGACGAAGCGGTACAGCTGATTCGTAAAGATAACCCATTTCCAACCGCTTGTGCATTTATTTGTGAACATCCCTGCGAAAACCTTTGTCGGCGCAACATCATTGACAGCAGTTTGAACATTCGTGGTTTAAAAGCTTATTGTGTCGATCATGAAAAACATAATTTATTGCCAATGGCAAAGCTGCCAGCTACCGGCAAAAAAGTGGCGATTATCGGTGGTGGACCTAGTGGTTTAAGTGCGGCGTTTTATTTACAGCTGATGGGCCATCAAGTGACCGTTTATGATCAGCGGAAACATTTAGGTGGCATGCTGCGCTATGGGATCCCCAGCTACCGTTTGAACCGGAAGGATTTACAGCGCGACATCGATGTGATTGCTGATACTGGTGTCGAGATACATAAAGATCATCCAATTGCTGATTTAGCAGCATTTCAGCAATTAAGAGCGGATAACGATGCGGTTTATATTGCAATCGGCGCCCATACAGATAAAAAATTGCGGATTCCTGGTGAAGATGCTCGTGGCGTCATGTCGGCTGTTGACATGTTGCGGGGAATTGGGGATTATCATATGCCTGATTTTAAGGGTAAAAAAGTTGTCGTCGTCGGTGGTGGTAACGTAGCGATGGACGTGGTGCGTTCCTCCGTTCGGCTGGGAGCAGAACAAGTCACTTTGGCTTATCGACGGCGGCAGGCAGACATGACGGCTTTACCTGATGAAATTGCCGGTGCGATTGCCGAAAATGTGGTCATTGCTGAGTTGATGTCGCCAATCAAAGTTGAAACAGACCAAACAGATCAAGCAAAAGCATTGTGGGTCCAACCACAAGTGATTGGTCCTTACCGTAAAGGACGGCCTTCGCCACGGCCTGCAGATACTGCACCCGTTCGTTTAGAAGCGGATATTGTAGTGGTCGCCATTGGACAAAACATTGACAGTGATATGTTTAAGCAAGCAGGCTTACCCGTTGAATGGGGTGAGTTGCAAGCAGGTGCAACCACGCATTTTGAAGATCAGCCAGACGTTTTCTCTGGTGGTGATTGTGCGACGGGGCCCTCCACCGCGATTAAAGCAATTGCAGCTGGTAAAGTCGCAGCCGCGAACATTGATCAATATTTAGGCTTTGATCACAAAGTTAAGACAGACATTGACATTCCTGAACCGATGCTGCATGATCGGATGCCTTGTGGCCGAGTCGAAATTAAAGAACGAATTCCAGCAGAAAGAAGCCAAGATTTTGATGACATGGCGTTGCCGATGAGTGATGAAGAGGCAAAGCAAGAAGCATCTCGTTGTTTGCGTTGTGATCATTTTGGCTACGGCTCATTCCGTGGCGGGAGGGAAAACCAATGGTAAAAATTAAAATTGATGAACAGCCCTGTGAAGTTGCGGCGGGCACCTCCATTTTAGATGCAACGCGGCAACAAAATATTCACGTCCCAACACTTTGCTACTATAAAGGAATTAATGAAATTGGTGCGTGCCGGATTTGTGTGGTGGAATTAAAAGGCCAAGACCAGTTAGTGACGGCTTGTAACAATAAAGTCGCACCGGGAATGGAAATTTATACCAATACGCCAGCAGTGCGCCAAGCGCGTAAAGAAAACTTAGAAATGATTTTAAGCTAGCACCGGGTGGAGTGTACCAGTTGTGTGCGTAGTGGTAATTGTACGTTGCAGACCCTATCTAATGCCACCCACGTGCGGGATAATCCTTATCCGAAAGAGATCGATGCGTTTAAATGGGACATGAATTTCCCGTTAATCCGTGATAATAGCAAATGCATTAAATGTATGCGTTGCGTACAAGTCTGCGATCATATGCAAACCCTGCATGTTTGGGATGTTTTAAATCCTGGTCCGCATAACTTTATCGGTACCCGAGAAAATAAACCGATTTGTGATTTGAACTGCTCATTGTGTGGCCAATGCATTACGCACTGTCCAGTAGGTGCACTAACCGCGCGGGATGACATTGACAAAGTGCAACAGGCAATTGCGGATCCCAACGTGACGACGGTTGTACAAATTGCACCGGCGATTCGAACCGCTTATGGCGAAGCGTTTGGGCTGAAGCCAGAAGAAGCAACTGTTCAGCGCTTGGCGACCATTTTACACCATATGGGCTTTGATTATGTCTTCGATACTAGTTTTTCAGCTGATTTGACCATTATGGAAGAAAGTTCTGAATTTTTGGAATTTATGAAAACCAAGAAACCTAACGATATGCCACTGTTCACTTCTTGCTGTCCCGGCTGGGTTCGGTTTGCAAAATCTGAATATCCAGAATTACTAGGGCAGCTCTCCACTTCGAAATCGCCGCAACAGATGTTTGGCGCAGTGACGAAGACTTGGTGGGCAAAAAATCATGATTTGACACCTGAACAAGTCGTGTCTGTCTCAATTATGCCTTGTGTGGCTAAAAAATCAGAAGCGGCGATGCCCAGCATGACTAGAACAGATGGCACACCTGATGTTGATTATGTTCTGACAACCCGGGAAATGAACCGGATGATGAAAAGCGAATTCATCGAGCCGCTTAATTTTCCAGAAAGTCAATTGGATGATCCGTTGGGCATTGCCACTGGTGCCGGGATGATCTTTGGCTCAACTGGTGGTGTGATGGAGGCAGCTTTACGGACTGGTTATTATTTTGTTAATCACGAAAAGCCGGATGCAGATACTTTCAAAGCCGCGCGCGGTGAAGATGGCTTAAAAGAAGTCAATACTGAACTCAATGGTGTTCCGGTACATGCGTTGGTAGTTAGTGGTCTGGGCAACACCCGGCGGTTAATCGAAGATTTGAAGGCCGGCCGGCGTCACGCCGATTTTGTTGAAGTCATGGCTTGTCCTGGTGGTTGTGTCGGTGGTGGTGGCCAGCCAATTCATGATGGGTGTGAAATGGCAGGTTACCGGGCACCAACACTTTATAAATTGGATCGACAAACTAAATTACGTTGTTCATATGAGAATCCATCCATTAAAACCGTTTACAAAGAATATTTGACTGCTCCACTTTCCCCACTGGCAGAGGAACTGTTGCACACCGAACATGTTGCTTCAGAACGGTAAGTGGACTAAAATGAATGTAGTTGATCAGGTCGTTTAGAAAAGCAAGTAAAGGTGGCAGCTAAATGAAAAATTCTCCGGCAAAATGGGTGGTTAAAACCGCGTTATTCTTAGCTATCTTAATCGCGTTTCAAGCCGCGACGGCAGCTTTAGGCAATACGCTGATCACTGGTTCGTTGGTGAATTTAACGTTGATATTAACCGTTATGTTAGCTGGGTTATCCAGTGGGGTAACCGTTGCGATTTTCTCACCATTGTTAGCGTTTTTATTAGGTATTGGGCCCAAATTATTGCCCATTATACCGTGTATCATGGTGGGAAATGTGGTTTTAGTGCTAATTTGGCACTGGGTAACACGAAAAATACAATTGTCTCATTTGATCGCAAACTTAAGCGCTACCATTTTAGCTGCAGTATTAAAATTTGCAGTGTTGTATTTGTTAGTGGTTAAGCTGGTAGTTAACATGATTTTAGCGCTACCAGCACCACAAAGTCTGGTTTTATCCACAATGTTTTCACTGCCACAATTAATTACTGCTTTGGTCGGCGGCGTGATTGCAACGCTTTTATTGCCAATTTTACGACCGCTAGCGCAAAAGCACGATTGGGTTTAGCGCAGCAATTTAAAATCGCCTTTAAACAGGCGGTTTTTCGCTTTTGCTAACGGCAATCAACCATATTCAGTTTTGGGAGGAATTTAGATGGATGCGATTCGTTATTTTTCAAGAACAGGTAACACGAAAAAGATGGCGGAAATGATCGGTGAGCAATTAAACTTATCCGCCAAACCAATTAGTGAACCTATAAAATATCCGTTGGACACGCTCTATTTAGGCGGTGCAATTCACATGGCATCATTGGATAAAGAGTTAAAACAATTTGCAGCTAGTTTAGATGCACAGCAAATTGGCCAAGTGGTGATGTTTGGTACTTCTGGGGGGATCATGTCAATCAAAAAAGGATTGAAGAAAGCCTTGACTGAAAATAAAGTTAAGGTTTCTAGCCAAGGCCTCTTTTTACATGGTTTTGCGCCTGGGAAAGCTAATTTTAGTGAAAAGCAACAAGGTGAAATTAAGAACTTTACCGCAGCGTTAAAAGGTTAATGATGCCTTGATCAAACAGAATGTGCACAATGGCTTAATTAGTCGGGTAATTTGCATGTGAATTATCCGGCTTTTTGTGTCGCAAAAAATTTAATTTGTTGGTCATACAAGTAAATCGTGTGCTAACTAATCATTAAAAATTGGTGAAATAATTTAGCTTTCAATACCAGTATTTGCTGTATAACTGCAGGATTGCCGTGTAGATAAAAGGCGAGCTACAAAAGCTAAATCGTAACAGCTGCTACTTTTTGCTTAGAATTTTTAGTTTTAATTGATGTGACGAGTTTCATGTGATATACTTCACTTGTGCTGACATCGAAATCTTTTTTGAGATGAAAGACGCTAACCTCAGTTAAAAATAAAGTATGATAACTTACTGAAGACTGCGCCTTTCGGTGTGGTCATTTTTATTGTTGGGGGATGGTTAGTGTGCAAACACGAATCGCAGTGATTGGCATTATTGTTGAGCAAACAGACGAAGTTTCTGAATTGAATCGATTATTACATACTTATCGTGATTATATTATTGGGCGCATGGGGATACCTTACCGCCAGCGCAACATTAACATTATCAGCGTGGCAGTCGACGCGCCGCAGGATGTGATCAGTGCGTTAACTGGGAAGATCGGTCGTTTAGCGGGTATTAGCACAAAAACGGCTTATTCTAAGGTGGTGTCAGACTGATTATGTTAGCGCTGAAGTCAAAACGGGCCGTTTCGACGGCTAAAATTACCTTACCTTGGAAAATTATTTTAGTGTTATTGCCTTTTGCTGCTGCTTTGTTTTCACTATGTGTTGGCCGTTACGCGATGGCCCCAGCAGATGTATTTCATGCTTTAGCAGATGGTTTTACCGGCAATCTCACTGTTTCTTTGCAAATTTATACCGTACTCTGGAAAATGCGCTTGCCGCGAATTTTATTAGCTTTACTGGCAGGAGCAGGGTTATCTGCTTCGGGCTGTGCTTTCCAAAGCTTGTTTTCTAACCCATTAGCAACGCCAGATACATTGGGAGTGGCGTCAGGTGCTTCTTTTGGTGCTGCACTGGCTTTGTTGTTAGGGTTACATCTACTTGGCGTCCAGTTAATTTCCTTATTTTTTGGCTTGGTTGCGTTAGGTTTAACGGCGCTGGCGGGAACTGGCAAACAACAGCGCAATTTGAACAGCGTGGTTTTAGCCGGAATTATGATTGGTTCGCTGTTCACTGCTTTAGTCTCACTTGTGAAATTTTCTGCAGATACAGAAAGCCAGCTGCCAGCTATCACTTATTGGTTAATGGGCAGCCTTGATTCTGCCAGCTATGATTCATTGGCATTAGGGGCGCCACCAATTTTATTTGGTATTTTGATTTTACTGTTGTTGCGCTGGCGGCTAAACATTTTACCGTTAAGCGAGGAAGAAGCGCGGACAACAGGCGTGAACATCAAAGCCATCCGGATCGTGACCATTTTATGTGCCACGTTGATCACAGCATCGGTGATTTCGATGTGCGGTCAAGTTGGCTGGGTTGGCTTATTGATTCCGCACATGTGCCGGATGAAGTTTGGTAATAATCACATTGCGTTATTGCCGGCATCAGTTTTAGCTGGTGGGGCGTTTTTAGTGATTGTCGATACTGCCGCGCGTAGTTTATCAGCAGCAGAGTTTCCAATTTCAATTTTAACGGCCATTATTGGTGCGCCATTCTTTATTTACTTAATGCGGCGAACGGGAGGCTGGCAATTATGAAATTAGTCGTCGAAGATGGCAGCTTTGCTTATGTCAAAGGGCACCCAATCATTCAAGATTTAAACTTTAAAGCCGAATCCGGTAATTTGATTGCCATTTTAGGTCCAAACGGTGCAGGAAAGACCACTTTATTGCGTTGCATTATGGGGCTGTTAAAGTGGGATGGCGGTCGCAGTACTTTAGATGGGCAGAACATTTATCAAATCCCCAGTAAAAAGCTTTGGCAAAAAGTCTCCTACGTGCCGCAAGCACGGGGGGCCTTTGCTTCCTTTACGGCCGAGGACATGATTTTACTAGGTTGTACCAGTCGGATCGGTATTTTTTCAACTCCGCACCAGTCGGAGCTGGATTTAGTCCATAAACTGGCGGCTGACATGGGGATTGACTGGTTGTTGCAAAAACGGTGTACAGAAATCAGTGGTGGTGAGCTGCAAATGGTTTTAATTGCCCGGGCGTTAGCAGCAAAGCCGCAATTACTGATTTTAGATGAACCGGAATCAAATCTGGATTTTAAAAACCAATTAATTGTGCTAGATACGATGACGCGTTTGGCTAATCAGGGAATGTGCTGCATTTTTAACACCCATTACCCTAACCATGCATTGATGCGAAGCAGTCAATCGCTAATTTTGCAAAAAGGTGG
Source organism: Loigolactobacillus rennini DSM 20253 (assembly GCF_001436505.1). Taxonomy (GTDB): domain Bacteria; phylum Bacillota; class Bacilli; order Lactobacillales; family Lactobacillaceae; genus Loigolactobacillus; species Loigolactobacillus rennini. The sequence goes on from NZ_AYYI01000092.1 coordinate 27,983, forward strand.
GGAATCAATTTTTGGCGAAACTTCTGAAATTGTAACGGAAGCAAACATTGAAAAAGCTTTTGGCGTCAAAGCGATCATTGGGCAAATTGAAACACCGGACCATATTTATCCTAGTGTGATGCCACTAAAAGTGACACCACAAACAGGTAAGTGTCAGCACGAACCGCCAGCAAAGCAGCAGGTTACTGCAACAATTGCCATGATTTTAACGCAGCCCCAACGGCTAGCTAAAATCAAATATTTATTGCAACAATATCAGCAAGCCATTTTGAACCAGACGAAGCTGCCAACTACCAAGCAGGGCATGATCGTACTTAATGTGACGTTAATGGCGTCGTTGAGCAAAATTAAGGCACTGACTCATCAAATTGAAATTTTACCAGACGTCAATGTGAAGACCACCATTGCAGAGGAGCCCGTGTCAAATGTGCAATCAGCAATTAATTGAGCGCCTCAACCAGCAGCATAAGTTAAGCCATGCGCAGTGGGAGCAGCTCATTGCCACTTACCAGCCAGCCGATGCCGCCTATGCACAAAATTTAGCGCACCGGTTAACCGTTGCACGTTTTGGTCGTAAAATCTTTTTTCGCGGCATTATTGAATACACTAATTATTGTAAAAATGATTGCCGTTACTGTGGCATCCGGCATTCTAATCCACATTTAAAACGTTATCGGCTCAGTGAAGCACAAATTTTAGCCTGTTGTGCTGCGGGTTACGAAAATGGCTTTCGCACGTTTGTCATTCAAGGAGGTGAGGACCCTTATTTTACGGATCAGCGTTTGGTCCCGTTGCTTCGTCACATTCGGCAGCAATATCCAGACTGTGCAATCACCTTATCGTTAGGAGAGCGCAGTTATCAGTCTTATCAGCGGTTATTTGCAGCCGGCGCAGACCGGTATTTATTGCGGCACGAAACGGCTTGTCAGGCGCTATATGAAAAGTGGCATCCGGCCAGGCAAACCTTTGCGAACCGACGGCGGTGCTTATGGCAGTTAAAAGCGATTGGTTACCAGGTAGGTTGCGGTATGATGGTGGGCGCGCCCTTCCAGACCGTGGCGTCCTTAGCGGATGATATGGTTTTTATTACTAAGCTGCAGCCGCAGATGTTAGGGTTAGGGCCATTTATTCCGCACAGTCAAACGCCATTTCGGCATTTTGCGGCTGGCAATACGCAGCTGACAACTTTTATCTTGAGTTTGTGCCGAATTTTAAAACCAGATGTGTTATTGCCTGCAACGACAGCTTTAGGAACGGTTGAAAGCAATGGCCGGCAGCAAGGTGTGCTGGCTGGTTGCAATGTTGTGATGCCGAATTTATCACCATTAGCCGTGCGCAAACAGTATTTACTGTATGACAATAAGGCCGGCGTCAATGAAAACGCCGCATCGGGTATTCAAAATTTGACCGACCAAATGGCGCAAATTCATTATACAGTTCTTAAAGGACGAGGGGATTTTCAGCCAGATTCAGCGTTAAGGAGGAACGAGCATGATTAAAATTGCAGTTTATGGCAAAGGCGGCATTGGTAAGTCGACCACAGTGGCAAATGTTGCTGCTGCACTGGCGGAAAAGGGTTTAAAAGTGATGCAGATCGGGTGTGATCCTAAAGCAGATTCAACAATCTTACTGCGGGGAAAAGCGCCGATGTCAACAATTTTAGATTTGGTCCGCCAGCGGCAAAATGATTTTGATTTAGAAGATATGGTACGTTTAGGCTTTAAGCAGATTGTTTGCGCAGAAGCAGGTGGCCCGACACCAGGCATGGGTTGTGCTCGCCGGGGCATCATTGCTGCATTGACAAAATTAAATGAAAAAGGTGCTTATGTGAAGTGAACCCTTAAAATTGGACAACTTTATTAAGCTGCTTTCTGGGCGGTAAG
>NZ_AYYI01000093.1 GCF_001436505.1 Loigolactobacillus rennini DSM 20253
TCTGCCATCAATAATAGATAAATCTATTACCAACAACAGATATTGTAGAGCCTAAAAAAAGAAGTGGCGTTCACATTGTGGCGTCACTTCTTTTTGTTTGTTACATTGCCGTCAAAAAAGCAATCAATCCGAAAATAATTCCGGGGGCGTTTGCGACCACTAACGGCCAGTCTCGATGCGGTTTAAATAAACCATAAATTACCCAAAGGCTGCAATTAATGGCGGCCACCAAAGGTTGTATTGGATTACCTTTTTGGTTGTTTAGATTATTTAGAATTTGTGGAATGTAAGCCACATACATGCTGACAGACGTTAAAGTTGCGATCCATCCTAAATGTTTAATGGCCTTTTTAAACAAGCTTGTGATACTCCTTTTCAATCTGATTATTGAGATGCATTTAAGCTTAAAGGACCAATGGTGCTTATTCTAACTGAATTTTAGTAAAAAACCAACTAGTCGCTTAATTATTAGGTTATTATCAGCTGTTTTAAAAGTGAACGGGCTGTTATTTCCTTAAAAATTAAACAGATTTTACCGTGTAAAGAAAAACCCCTTTACATCCTCTTCAATAACTGGTATATTTATTAGCGTTGAATAGAATTAAGGAGGTGCAGAAATGGCAGTTAAAATTCGTTTAAAACGGATGGGTTCAAAGAAACGCCCATTTTACCGTATTGTTGTTGCTGATTCACGTTCACCGCGTGATGGTCGTTTTATTGAAACCGTCGGCACGTATAACCCATTAGTTAACCCAACGGAAGTTAAGTTAGAAGAAGAAACCGTCTTGGATTGGCTTCAAAAGGGTGCACAGCCTTCCGATACTGTACGTAATATCTTATCTAATCATGGTATTATGCAAAAATTGCATGAAGCAAAGTTTGCTAAGAAATAAGGATTAAAACATGACAGATGTGAAAGAACTCATTTTGACGATCGTTCAGCCGTTAGTCACTTATCCGGATGACATTAAGCTTGTTGAGCGGGAAACTGAGCGTTTTCACGAATATGACTTACAGGTTAATCATGAAGATATTGGCCGCATTATCGGTAAGCACGGGCGTGTGGCACAAGCGATTCGAACGATCGTTTACAGTGTGAAAGTACCGGGTAATAAACGTGTGCGGCTCAACATTATTGAATAAAGCAGTTAAACGCCAACGTAAAACAGCAATGTTTTATCAGGCGTTTTTCTTTTAAGAAAAGAAAGGATTACCCATGAGCGAAAATTATTATCGCGTTGGCAACATTGTCAATACTCACGGGATTCGTGGGGAAGTTCGGGTGCTAGCTGTTACTGATGCGCCGCAAGAGCGGTTTAAACCGCAAGCGCGGCTTTACGTAATTACAGCTGGTACATACCAGCCGTTGACGGTAACCAGTTATCGGCGGCATAAAAATTTTGATTTAGTGGCTTTTGCAGAGATTCCAGATCTGACAGCTGCAGAGAAGCTAAAGGGAAAATCGCTTTGGGTCGCTGCAGATGATCGCCGTACTTTGCAAGTTGGTGAAGGTTACTATTATCATCAAATTATTGGTTTGAAGGTTGTTGATCACGCGTCAGCAACAATATTAGGAACAGTTAAAGAAATTTTGCAACCTGGAGCGAATGATGTTTGGGTAGTCGCCCGCCCAGGCAAAAAAGATTGGTTATTGCCTGCAATTAAGCAAGTTATTTTAAAAATCGATTTAAGCCAGCGGCAAGTTTTAATCGATTTACCGGAAGGGTTGATTGACGATGCGGATTGATATTTTAAGCCTATTTCCTGGGATGTTTACTGGTGTGTTCGATCAATCAATCATCGGCAAAGCACAACAGCGTAAGCTATTAGACATTGATGTAACTGATTTTCGTGCTTACTCCGATGATATTAAACACCATACTGTTGATGATTATCCTTATGGCGGTGGGGAAGGCATGCTGCTGAAACCACAGCCTGTCTATGCTGCAATGCATGCTTTAAACCAGCAACATCCGGGAGATAAACGGGTGATTTTGATGGATCCGGCCGGCAAAAAATTTGATCAAACCGTTGCAAAAGATTTGGCCAGTTCACAACATTTAGTATTTATTTGTGGTCACTACGAAGGTTACGACGAACGCATTCATCGTTTAGCTACAGATGAAATTTCATTAGGGGACTATGTTTTAACCGGTGGCGAACTGGCAGCGATGGTGATGATTGATACCACCGTCCGTTTGTTGCCTGGCGTTTTAGGCAATGACCAATCCGCTAGCCATGATTCGTTTGCCACTGGTTTATTAGAGCATCCACAGTATACACGGCCAGCTAATTATGCCGGTATGCAGGTCCCCGATGTATTGTTAAGTGGCAATCATCAGTTAATCGCACAGTGGCACGCTAAAGAAAGCTTGCGGCGAACTTATTTACGACGGCCGGATTTGTTGCAAAAAGTTACTTTAACTTTAGAACAGCAAAAATTACTAGCTGAAATACAAGCCGAAGAAACAAAAGACTAAGGTAATTGAGCTGTCAATAAAATTAGCTTTACAGTGATAAAGTTCTATGCTAAAATTTACGTTTGTGATGGTTAATCACAGATTACGATATTCCGCTGCTGTTTACCGGTAAGAATATCTGTAGAAAAGGAGAATTTTTGATGAACCCATTAATTGCAGAAATCACTAAGGAACAATTACGGACTGACATTCCAGCTTTCCGTGCTGGTGATACCGTACGTGTTCATGCCCGGATCGTCGAAGGCGAACGGGAACGGATCCAGATTTTCGAAGGTGTCGTTATCAAACGCCGTGGTGCTGGTATCAGCGCAACTTACACTGTTCGTAAAATTACTAATGGTGTTGGTGTTGAACGGACATTCCCACTACATTCACCACGTGTTGCTAAAATTGACGTTATCCGTCATGGTAAAGTTCGTCGGGCAAAATTATACTACTTACGTAACTTACATGGTAAAGCTGCTCGGATCAAAGAAACAAAACGGTAAGCAAATTGATTTTTGCTGATCGATCTATTTTTATTAGAAGATCCCTTGTTACAAGCAAGGGATCTTTTTTGATACATTTTCCATTATATTATTTAAAAACTTAACCGGGATCAAGTTTTATTCGGTTGCTTTTGGTTACGCTAATGTTAACAAAAGAAGGTAACGTCAAAAGTTCTATGAAAACCGTGGTTCAGGAAGGGGTGTGACTGCTA
>NZ_AYYI01000094.1 GCF_001436505.1 Loigolactobacillus rennini DSM 20253
GGCCCAGCGACACTATCCGGTCCAATTATGGATTTTAAATTAAGCACGATCAACGGCGACATTAAGCATGCTAAAAATCCTTTACTGGATGTTGCGATTAAGAATGCTGTTGCCAAGGATACTAACGATTCTATTATGATCGAAAAGAAAAAGAACCGGGAAAAGATTGACCCGTTAATGTCGACAATTTTTGCCTTTGTAATCGCTAGCGATTACGAATGGGATGTTGAGACAAATATGCCGCTGTTTATCTAGGGAGATGGTTATTTGTATAAAACTTTATATGTATTAGTTATGACTACCATTGCTGCTTTAGGCCTTGGTAGTTTTTTATATGGCTTTTATATCATGTGGCGACCACTGGCCTTTATCATTGGGGGCGTTGTTTTTGTAGTGATTGCTTTGACTATGAATCAATTATATGACCCAAGTAAAAATAAAAGGAGGTGATAGATGATGCCGTTGCTTGATTTAGGCTTTGGTAACAAACAGGAAAAGATGAATCGGGACTTAGAAAGGATTTTATATAACCAAGAATATGGAGCACATGCAAGTTACACTGGCGTTCGTGCTTTGCGTAATAGTGATGTGTTTACAGCTGTCCGGATTATCTCAGCTGATATTGCCAGTACAAAACTTAAAAATAAAGGGCATGAGTCAAACACCATTATGGAAAAAGTGTTGGATTTGTTTAACAACAATCCGAATGATCAATTACCCGGCTGGCACTTTAAATTTATTGTGGTAGCAAACATGTTGTTAAATGGGGAATCTTTTGTCGAAATTTTGCGTGACAAAGATGGCTTTGTAACTGGTTTTTATTTTTTGCATAACTATCTGGTTAGTTTTGATGACGAAAATAAAAATCAAATAACCTACCACGTTAGCGAAAATCATGAAAATAAGTCAGTTGACATCGCTCCCAAGGACATATTGCATTTTCGTTATATTACTCTAGATGGATATCGCGGTTACAGTCCACTTTATTCACTGGCATTTGAAATCGGAATTTCGCAGGGATCAAAAGGTTTTTTGCGAAACTTTTTTGATAACGGCGGGACATCAACTGCGGTACTGCGATATAAGAAAGGGCAAATTACTAACAAGGATTTAAAGCAATTAAAACAGAATTTTGCCGATAGTCAGTTGAAACAGAATGGCGGCTTAGTTGCAATTGATGACACTATGGAGTTTACTCGTTTAAAAATTCCGACTGAGGTTTTAAACTTTTTGAATTCGTATAAATTCAGTACGAATCAAGTTGCGAAAGCATTTGGCCTGCCCGTTAGCAAACTAGGTGTGGAAACCGTTAATACATCTATTACACAGGCTAACTTAGAGTATCTCCAGTCCACCTTGGATCCAATTTTTAAAATGATGATTGCAGAAATGGAGACTAAGATTTTTAATTCGATTGATTCCGGTTACGAACTAGAATTTGATACGTCGCGATTGGTTGATATTGACCCAGAATTAAAACTAGAGCGGATCACGTCACTATTTAGTAAAGGTGTGATAACTGATAACGAATCCCGCCAAGCTTTCGGTTATGAGCCAATAGAAGGTGGCGACGAAGTCTTTATCGACTTGAATCGTATTCCGTTGTCCTCGCTAGGCGAGTATCAAAGAGCCAAAATTGCCAAAGAGGTCGAGAAGAATACCCCTGAAGGGGGTGAGACTTGATGGCTAGAAGTCATGTAGAC
>NZ_AYYI01000016.1 GCF_001436505.1 Loigolactobacillus rennini DSM 20253
TTATGGGTTTTTCTGTCCATTAATATGTTCAACTTAAATTTTACAATCTACCAAATTAAAAAAATAACTAAAAATTTTTGGCGTAATTTAAAGATAGGGGCGAAAGATAAGGGAAACAAAAAAGCGCGCCTGTAAAACAGCGTACAAAAAAAGCGGGTGGTTAATGAACTTGGATGATTTTAACTTGGTAGGTGGCTGCCGGTGCGTGGACCGTGACGGTTGCGGGGGCTTGTTTACCCATTAACGCGCGACCTAAAGGTGAAAAGCGGGAAATTTTACCACTGGCGGCGGCGACTTCTTCTTTACCCACAATTTGGCAGGTCATTTGACTATGATCGTCGAGAAATTCTAATTGTACGGTGTTGCCCACACCAATAGTGCCATCTGTTTTAGGCTGCATCACTTGGGCGTATTGTAATTGTTTGTTTAAATAGCGCATGCGGCTTTCTAAATGGCGTAAATCCCGCTTTGCCGCACTATACTCTGCATTTTCAGAAAGGTCACCTAACGCGCGGGCGGCTTGGAGTGATTTGATCCGTTGCGGCCGTAATTGGGTTAACTGCGCTAATTCTTGCTGAATTTGTTGGTAACCATTTTGGGTCATTAAATTAGGATAAGGTTTCATGTAGCAAACTCCTTTAAAGCAAATGAAATGGCTTAGCCTTAGTGTAAAACAGAAAATTCTCGATGACAATTTTTAGAAAGGGGTTGCATTTTATTAGTATGTCATATATATTTAATGACGTGCTAATAAATTAAAAAGGTGGCTAATAGTATGCAACAAATTTACTTTTTTAGTGAAGGTCGACGGGACATGCGCCAATTATTAGGCGGTAAAGGGGCCAATTTGGCGGAAATGACGCGCTTAGGCTTACCAGTTCCTCAAGGATTTACCATTTCCACCGTGGCGTGTCACGAATACGAAAAAAATGAAAACCAATTACCGGAAACGTTGCGGCAAGAGATTACCCAAGCAATGCAACGGCTTGAAACGTTGACGGATAAAAAATTTAACGCTGTAGAGACCCCGTTATTAGTGTCGGTGCGTAGTGGGGCGGCAATTTCCATGCCAGGGATGATGGATACCATCTTAAATCTGGGGTTAAATGAGCAAACCGTCCGTGGTTTAGCCCGGCAAACCAACAATGAACGTTTTGCTTGGGATTGTTACCGGCGCTTGCTGCAAATGTTTGGTAATGTGGTGTACGGCATTCCTGAGCAAGTGTTTGATAGCGTGTTGACGGATTATAAAAAGCAGCACCAGTATCAGTCTGATTTAGATTTAACCACGGCGGATTTACAAAAAATTGCCGCTGATTTTAAGGCGCTTTATCAAGAAACGGGTCACGGGGAATTTCCGGAATCGCCGCAAAAGCAGTTGGAATTAGCCGTGGCGGCAGTGTTTAAATCCTGGCAAAACCCGCGGGCCCAAGTGTATCGGCGCTTGCATCACATTGATAACAACATTGGCACTGCAGTTAACGTGCAAACCATGGTGTTTGGCAATAGTGGTGCCAATAGTGGGACTGGTGTGGCGTTTACTCGGGACCCTGTCAGCGGGCAGCGGAAGATTTTCGGTGAATTTTTAGCTAACGCGCAAGGAGAAGACGTGGTGTCGGGCGTGCGTACACCAGAAGGCTTACAAGGTTTAGCAAAAATGGCGCCAGCAGCTTACCAGCAATTTTTAACGGCGGCTAACCAGTTAGAACAGCATTACGCAGATATGCAAGACGTAGAATTCACGTTAGAGCACGGCAAATTATACTTATTGCAAACTCGGGATGGTAAACGGACGCCTAAAGCGGCGGTGCGCATTGCAGTGGATCAAGTTAAAGAGGGTTTAATTGACCGGCAAACGGCTTTGCTGCGGGTAAACCCAGAACAAATCAGCGATTTATTGCACCCTGAATTTGCTCCAGAAGTATTAGCGGCGCAAACACCACTTACCAAAGGTTTGCCAGCCAGTCCGGGGGCAGCTGCAGGGAAGATTTACTTCACCGCTAACCGGGCGAAAGACGCGCACGATGCTGGCGAAAAAGTGATTTTAGTTCGGCAGGATACATCGCCAGAAGACATCGTCGGTATGGCGGCCAGTGAAGCGATTGTGACTTCTCGCGGCGGGATGACTTCCCACGCTGCAGTGGTTGCCCGCGGCATGGGTAAATGTGGTGTCGTTGGGTGTGAAAACTTAGTCGTAGATGAAAAACAGCATCAAGTGACCATTAAAGGGACAGTTTATCCTGAAGGGAGTGAACTGTCGGTCGATGGTGCTAGCGGCCAGTTATTCCCGGGCATTTTACCGGCGACCCAAGCTTCCCAAGACGATAATCTGCAAACGTTGCTAAATTGGGCCCAAGAAACAGGTGAAGTCGGCGTTGCTGCCAACGCAGATACGCCAGCTGACTTTGCCCAAGCGCTAAAATTTGGTGCGCAAGGCATCGGCTTAACCCGGACGGAGCACATGTTCTTTAAAGAAGACCGGCTGATGAAAATGCGGCGCTTGATCATTGCAGCGACGGCCACCGACCGTGCTGAACCGCTAGCAGAACTGCAAAAATTGCAAACGGAAGACTTTTACCAAATTTACCGCTTGGCCCAAGGCAAAACGGTGACCATCCGGTTGTTAGATCCGCCATTGCATGAATTCTTGCCCCATGATGCAGCGGAAATTACTGAAGTGGCTGAAGCTTTGGCAATTCCCGAAAGCAAGTTGCAGCAACGGATTGCCGTATTAAAGGAAGCTAATCCGATGCTAGGCCACCGGGGCTGCCGGTTAGCCGTCACTTATCCGGACATTTATGAAATGCAAGTGACGGCGATTATCGACGCGGCCTTGCGGATTAAACAGGAAGGCATTCCGGTTAAACCCCACATTATGCTGCCGCTGATTGATACGTTGCCAGAATTACAGTGGCTCAGAGCGCGGCTGGTGAAGAAGATCAACGCTTTATTAGCGGCGAGCAACACCCCATTACACTACCAAATCGGGATTATGGTGGAAATGCCCCGGGCTTGCATGGTGGCGGATCAACTTGCGGAAGCTGCTGATTTCTTCAGCTTCGGGACCAACGATTTGACCCAGTTAACCTTTGGCTATTCGCGGGATGATATCGGCAGTTTCCTTCCCACTTACTTGGAACAAGGAATTTTGAAAGCAGATCCGTTTAAGTCCTTAGATGTGGACGGTGTGGGTGCGTTTATGAAAATGGCGGTGGATAAAGGCCGCTCGCAACAACGCTCCTTACCAATTGGCGTCTGCGGTGAAATTGGCGGGGATCCAGCATCGATCAATTATTTTGCCAGCATCGGCATTGATTACGTGTCTGTTTCGCCATTCCGCGTTCCAGGGGCGATTTTAGCCAGTGCCCAAGCGGCGGTACGGCGGCAGTATCAATTCCAAAAATCCGCTGTGCAGTCACGGTAAAATCAGTTATACTGAAGGAGAAGTTAGAGCAAAGGATGGCGGCAGCCGTGGAATTTACTAAACGACAACGAGAAATTATTGCGATCGTCAAACGTGAAGAGCCGATCAGTGGGGCGAAAATTGCCGCTCGGCTGAATTTAACCCGGCCTACGTTGCGCAACGATTTTTCGATTTTAACCATGACGGGCATGCTGGATGCCAAACCTAAAGTGGGCTACTTTTATGCCGGTCAGCACGTGCCGAGCCTGTCCTTTGCAACCTTGTACGAAACGCCGGTCGCAGCCATCATGCTGCAGCCCGTGCTGATCCAAGCCACAACTACGGTACAAGACGCGGTGACCAGTTTGTTTATGAATGATGTTGGTTCCTTATACGTCACCGATGCTAACCAGCAGCTGCAAGGGATTATCTCCCGGAAAGATTTATTACGCAGCACCATCAACGGCGGCGATTTAAGCCGAAACTTCGCGTCATTGATCATGACCCGGATGCCCAACGTGGTCACCACCATCCCTAGTGCGCGGGTGTTAGATGCCGGCTATTTATTAAAGGAACACCAAGTTGATTCGCTGCCAGTTTTAGCAGCCGATACGCAAAAAGTGGTGGGTAAAATCACGAAAACGCGGTTGATGACTTATTTTATTGAACAAGGGTTAAAAATTGAGCAAGACTAATTTTGAATTTGTGATGAGGAAGTGTTTTGGGTGGTCATTTACATTATTTCTGATGCGGTGGGGGCAACGGCTAAGCGCGTGGTCCAAGCCACATTGCTGCAATATCCTGCTTTAACGCCGGACATTCGGACTTATCCGTTTGTGAATAAAGTGGCTGAGTTAAAGCCGATTTTAGCAGATGCGGTTAAAGAGCAGGCGATTGTGGTGGTGACGTTTGTCACGCCAGCGTTGGTGGATTATGCCACTGATTTTGCCCAGCAGCACCAATTGCAGTTAGTGGACTACATGAGTCCGCTGATGCAAGTTTTAGGTCAGCACAGTCCGCAGCCGCCGCTTGCGCAACCTGGGATATTGCACACCATCAATGCCGATTATTTCAAAAAAGTGGCAGCGCTTGATTTTGCTGTTGCTCATGATGATGGTCAAAATCTGCAAACCCTCACCCAGGCAGATTTAGTGATTTTAGGGGTTTCCCGGACTTCCAAAACACCGGTAAGTCTGTATTTGGCTGAACAGCGTTTAAAAGTGGCTAACATTCCGCTGTTGCCTAATAACCCGCTTAATGATGCCGTTTATCACCTGCCTCACACCCAGATTGTCGGCTTGACCATCAGCCCCGAACGGTTGCAAAAAGTGCGTCAAACTCGCATGGCAGCGTTAGGGTTAACCCAAGATAACTATTACACGGATGTGGCGTCAATAAAAGCGGAGTTGGCTTATGCCCACCAAGTCTTTGCCCAGTTAAAGGTGACCCCCATCGATACCACAGAGCGTTCTGTGGAAGAAACAGCAGCGTTGATTTTAAAACAACTGACATAAGGGTCATTTCATAATATTAAAAGAGTCTGCACTGAATCAAAGTGGTGTTACTTGTTAGTGAAACACTAACAAGGGCAGCACTTTGTGCGTGCAGGCTTTTTTACTTGTCCTAGCGTGATTAGCTGGTTATGATGGAATTAAGTTAGAAGAAAGTAGGGGTTGTGATGAAACAGCATGAAATGGCAATCCAGCCGTTGACGCCAGCGACGAATACAGCAGTATTAGTCACCACGCTGCTGCTAAAACAGATTGATCAAGTTCAAGAAGCAGCTGCGATACGGCATTTTGTCGCTCAACTACCATTATTGGTGAAAAGTCTACGTCTGCGCTATCCGGCAAGTCAATTACAGATAACGGTAGGCTTTGGTGCGGCAGCGTGGCGGCGTTTATTTCCCCAAGCACCACAGCCACCAGCTTTAACTACCTTTCAGGCAGTTAAAGGGCCGCATTACACGGCGCCAGCGACGGCCGGAGATTTACTGTTGCATTTGCGGTCCAGTTCACCAGCAGTGGTTTATGCGGCGCAAATGCAGTGCCAAGCCTTGCTGACAGCTGTGACCACCTCCCTTGAAGAGACTACCGGCTTTCGCTATTTTAATGGCCGGACACTATTAGGCTTTTTGCCTGAAGTCACCAATCCACCAGCGGCAAAAGTTTTGTTAACCCACAAAGCAGCGCCGTTTCAAGGTGGCAGTTATGTATTATTACAAAAATACATCCATAAGATGGCGGCATGGCAACAATTGTCTGCGCAAAAGCAGGCAGCTATCTACGGCCTAGATCAGCAAACCGGTTTGCCTTTGCCAAAAGCTGATCTGCCGGCGCACTGGTCACTGACACAATCACAGCACCCGATATTACGGCTACACGTTCCTTATGCCGCCCAAGGTGTCAGCGGCACGCTGCAATTACGTTATGCCCGTAATCCCAATTGGCTGCAACAAGTCAGTGCTCAAGCTGTTCAGCAGGATGATCCATTATTGGCGTACACGGTGCCAATTAGTGGTAGTTTCTTTTTCGTACCAGCCCCGCAATTATTGACTAAATTGGGCCGGGGACACTAGACAGCAAAATCCCACCAAAATTAAGAAAAATTAATGCGCTAAAGTGCGTATATTAAGATTAGCCCCACAAAAAGGGTAGCTTAATTTTGGAGGGAATTAAAATGCTAAGAAAAAAGTGGCTTTTGCTGGTGTTATGCAGCGTGGCGAGTTTGTTGTTACCACTGCAACCAATTTTTGCAACGTCAATTTCAGCAATCGAACAAGCCGCCCAGCAGGATGTCAGTGAAAATCAAAAACAAGGCTATCGGCTACCTGTAACTGCAACAGCAGCGGACAAACTGGCCTACCAACAGGCTTTTGCACAGTGTTACCAAGGCTACCAAACTGCTGCAGCGGCATTGTTGGAAAAGCGTGCGCTGCCAGAAATTGCCGCGGACGCAACGGTGCATTACCGCGCCGGGTACCAAGCTGCGCACCAGCAATTCATCACGGCAGTTAAAGCAGGTAAACAAGCCGGCTATGCTGGTGAAGCTGCGACACCGCCAGCTGCGCCTGAACTGGCAACAATCGGCTACCAGCGCGGTTATGCCACTGGTCGGGCACGCCGGCAGACAGCTAAACCGGCAGTAGCGTCGTCGCAAAAGCCAGCAGCCACCACGCAAAAAACAGCGCCACCCAAGGCACCACCAGCTGCCAAAAAAGTGCCGCCACAACCGCGGTCGGCTCAGGCGAAGCAGCGGCAGTCTGTCAGAAAATCAACCGTGCAAAAGTCAGCTGTTAAAACACCTGCATCACCAAGTACGTTACCGGCTGTGCCCGCGCCACCTGCTTGGCTGCTAATGCCTGGCCAGCCGTTACCCCAACAGCAAACGTTTATCCAGCAACTGGCTAAAAGTGCGGTTAAGATTGCACCGCGTTATGGGTTATATGCTTCTGTCATGATTGCCCAAGCGGCTTTAGAAAGCGATTGGGGCCGTAGTGATTTAGCAAGGCCGCCTTACCATAATTTGTTCGGCGTTAAAGGCGCTTACACTGGACAGACTGCCGTTTGGTGGACGCAAGAAGATGCGGGGCAAGCTCAATTCACCACGCAAGCGGCTGCGTTTAAACGTTATCCCAGCTACCAGCAAGCGTTGCTAGACTATGCGCGCTTACTGAAAAACGGTTTGACTTTAGCGCCTGATTTTTATGCCGGTGCTTGGCGGCAAAACGCAGCGACTTATCGATTAGCGACCCAATTTTTAACTGGCCGCTACGCAACAGATCGGTATTACCACTTGAAGCTTAACCAGATTATTCAAACTTACCAATTAACGCAGTATGATCAGCCACAGCAATCGGTAAAAGCAGTTAATTTTACTGCTAAATTAAAACAGCAGCCCCCAGTTTTGTTGACTTGGGCCGCTTACTTTAAACCATCAGTGCCGGTTGTTCAATTAGGCGAAATTTTACCGCTACGATTGGGACAATTATAAAAAGCGCGCTGACTAAAGTCAGCCCGCCTGTGAACCGGTTACAAATCAGTTTACGGGGGACGTAATCTGAGACTACCGGTAACATATTAATCGTACCATTAATGATCGATAAAGCAAGATGAATTTTAGGCTGACCCGAATTATTTTGTCATGACTCATTTAGCCGTCTGGCTATGGTAGAATTGTACTTTTCCACCTAGATTTTTGCGTTTGAAAGCGGTCCAATCCTCCCGGTTGCATCAGCTGGTTGCCAAGTGTCTTTTTTAGTTCTAGCTGAAGTCATCAGGTAGAGTATGGTATTCTATAACCAGACTAACTAGGAGGCTTTTGTCGTGACAGAATATTATTTAGTGCGCCACGGACAAACACAGGCTGGGGCACAAGGCGTCGTGTCTGGTACTTTAGACACACCGTTAACCTACTTAAACGAAACCGGAAAGGCCCAGATGCAGGCGTTAAAACAACAATTAAATTTATCTGGCTGCCAACGGATCATAGCTAGCCCATTGAGCCGGGCTCAACAGGCTGCTGAACTTTTGAACGCAACAGCGCAATTACCTTTGGATACAGACCAACGGTTGCAAGATATTTCCTATGGGCGTTGGAACGGGCACACTCGCAAACAATTACAACAAACTTATCCTGAATTATTTGACCCATACAGCGGTGAAGCGTACGCTGACTATGGCATTCCGGCTAAAGGAGAAGTTTTTTCCGCAGTTAATGATCGGCTACGTAGCTTTATGACGGAAACGACCCGCCGTTACCCCAAGGCCAAACTGTTGGTGGTCACGCATGGGTTTATCATCCAAGCTTTGGCGGCTGCGGCAGTGCAGGCAGCAACACCGCTGGCTTTTCCGCAACCGGCAACTGGCAGCGTCACCCAGGTGGTTTGTTCACCAGACACAATGCGGCAATATCTACTGAATTATAATCAACGTTATGGCAATCAAGCATAATTTTGCAATAGGAGGCATTTATAATGGCAAATGATGAGCTGGCTGTCTTGAATCAAATTAAAGCGCGTTTGACAAAATTAGCAGCTGATATGCGTAAATTAGGGGGCAAAACCAATCAATTAAGCCAATTCATTACGCAAGAAAAGGCGATCCGTGAGGTGCGAGCGATTGTGCGTCAAAGCCAGCAGGTTAGCGCTGGCCAGCAGCCTTTAACGGCAAAAACCAAAGCTGCTTTAGAATACATCGAAACTGAGTTTGTGGATTTAGACGATACATTGGTTGATCTGCCTGACTCAGCCGATAAATTAAAGCAAGTGATGGCCCAAAATAAAGCATTGGCTGCAGTACGCAAGCGTTTAGATGAAGCAACGGCGGAAAAATAACTGCAACCATTAAAAAACGGGGCGCTGACAAAGTCACTTTGCCATCGTCCCGTTCTGTCGCTATGATTTTAATTTTATTGGAGTGGGCGTCCGCTAGCTGGTGTTAAAGCCCGCCGCTTCACTTTTCCATTACCGGTGCGGGGAAAACTTTCCACTTGATAAAAGGCGTGGGGCACTTTGTAATGCGCTAAGTGTTGTCGTCCGTATTGTTGCAGCTCAGCGGCACTGATAGGCTGATTCAGCTGAAGGTAAGCAACTGGTACGCTGCCCCAAGTTGGATCAGACTGGCCAGCGACAACGATTTGTTGCACTGCTGGGTGTTGCTGGTAAACCGTTTCAATTTCAGCAGGGAACATATTTTCACCACCAGAATTGATCATGTCACCGCTACGGCCGGTGACAAATAAAAAGCCTTCAGCGTCTAAATAGCCAATATCACCGGTATCAAACCAACCGTGCTGGAAGTGTTGTTTGAAAGCAGCCATTTGGTTTAAATAACCTGCCGCCAATGTGGGCGTTTTAATTAAAATGTGGCCGTTAGTGGCATTTTCTGGTGTAATTTTTATTTGCACCGGAAATAGCGGCTGGCCAGCAGAGCCAATTTTCTGTTCTGCGCTAGCAAAATTTAAGGCGACAATTTGTGATGCGGTTTCCGTCATACCGTAAGACTGGATTACTGGGATTTGCCGTTGCTGGCAATGCGTTAAGGTTTCCCGATCAATGGCGCCGCCACCCAGTAACATGCAGCGAAAAGCAGCATTGTAATGCTTATCAGTTGGCAGCTGGGCTAATAATTTTTTCAGCATGTACGGCACTACTGAAATCGTGGTGATCGGTTGTGTGCACAGCAACTGGTTAATGGTTGTGGCATCAAAATGGTCAACCAGCACCACTGTCATGCCATAAATTAGGCTACGCATCATAATTGATAAGCCGCTGATGTGAAACAACGGGACACAACACAGCCAACTGTCTGTTTCCGTCAAGCCTAAATTGAGTACTGACCCCATTGCGGAAAAAAAGTGGTTGCGATAAGTCTGCAAAACACCTTTAGCGCGGCCGGATGTTCCCGACGTGTACATGATGCTGGCGATACCATTAGGCGGAAATTCTGCCACCGGTGTGCTGGCTACCGGCGTTTGCTGACTAAGCTGGCTAAAACTGATCACCCGCGCTGCTAAAGGTTGAGCTAGGCGGTCTGCTGCCAAACACAAATCCACCGCAGCGTCGTTAAGCTGCTGATTTAATTCGTTTGTTGCCAGACGCCAGTTTAGCAATACTGGTTCCAGTCCCAGTTGTTGTACCGCTAAAATTGTCAAGTAGCCGGTCATGGTGTTGTCCGTTAAAATAGCCACCCGTTTACGCGGCTGCAAACTGGCGATCCGCCCGGCTTGCTGCAGCACTTGTGCTTGTAATTGAAAAAAAGTGAGCTGCTTTGCGCCACTTTTTAGGGCACAGCGATTCGGCGTTAAGCGTGCCCGTTTACTGAGCCAATTTTCCATGGTTTAAGGGAAGGTCGGGTACTGCCCAAAATTAGGCTTACGTTTTTCGTTAAAGGCATCCCGACCCTCCTTACCTTCATCTGTGGTGTAAAATAGCATGGTGGCATCGCCGCCGAATTGCTGCATGCCGGCTAAACCGTCAGTGTCTGCGTTCATCGCAGCTTTAATGAAACGGAGTGCTGTCGGTGATTTTTCAAGAATTTCGTTACACCAATCTAAGGTGACAGATTCAACTTCTGCTAGTGGTGCAACTTTATTGATCCAGTTCATCTGTAACGCTTCATCAGCGCTGTAAAAATGGTTGAGGAACCAAACTTCTTTGGCGCGTTTGTGGCCGATCACCCGCGCCAAGTAGCCAGAGCCATAACCGGCATCAAAACTACCGACTTTTGGGCCAGTTTGGCCAAATTGTGCGTTGTCTGCGGCAATCGTTAAATCACAAACCAACTGTAAAATGTTGCCACCACCAACGGACCAGCCTTTAACCATCGCAATGACTGGCTTAGGAATGATTCGAATTAAATGTTGCAGATCTAACACGTTTAAGCGTGCAATTTTATCTGGACCCACGTAACCGCCGTTGCCACGGACACCTTGATCGCCACCGGAACAAAAGGCTTTGTCACCCGCGCCGGTTAGGATGATGACGCCGATGCTGGCGTCGTCGCGGCAAATCGTGAAAGCATCAATCATTTCTTGCACGGTAACGGGGGTAAAGGCATTCATTTTTTTAGGGCGGTTCATGGTAATTTTAGCGATTTTACCTGCCCGTTCGAAGATAATTTCGGAATAAGTTTTGACATTTTGCCAAGTTACACTGGTCATAACCACAACTTCTTTCTATATAGGAGCATTAAAATGAATTTATTACAATTATTGGGTGTGAAAACACTGACTGTAACGCCAGATTTTGCGCAAGTTGAATTGGCTATCACTGCGGCCATTAAACAGCCTTATGGTATTGTGCACGGCGGCATCAATGCAGTTTTAGCAGAAACAGCAGCTAGCTTGGGTGCCAATGCCGCTTTAGATACAACGCGCCAAATTGCCGTTGGTGTCAATGTGGAAACCCACCACCTCTCTACTGTAGCACAAGGAATCTTGCACGCCAATGCCAAGCCACTGCACAAAGGTAACCGCCTTCAGGTTTGGCAGGTTAAAATCTATGAACAGCACAGCCAACGTTTAACCAGTAGCAGTACTGTGACACTGCTGGTAACTAACCGTCAAGCTTAATCAGCTTAAAAATCCCGGTTGTTGGTAAGCTGGATTGGGATAACGGTAAAAACCTTCACCGGAACTGGCACCGAGCTTACCTTGATCCAAGTAGTTGGCTTTTAAAAGTTTAGCCAATTGCGTATATTTTTCCGCACCAGTTGTCGCGGCAAAATTTTTGATGATGTTGTAAACCGTCACAATACCGATCACATCCATCATCCCAAATGGACCCTGTGCTGCACCGGTGGCTAGCATCCAAGTTTTATCAATGGTTTCAATGTCGCCGACGCCGTTGAGGTAAAGCAATTGTGCCGCGTCCAAAAAGGGAACTAAAATGGAATTTAAAATGTAGCCTGGCTGTTCTTTTTTGACTGGAATTGGAATCATGCCGATGCTGCTTGCAAAAGCGACCACTTCTTGGAAAATTTTAGGATCGGTGTCAGCGTGGCCCATAATTTCCGCCGTGTTGTTTTTCCAGATTTCATTGGCAAAGTGCAACGCCAAGAAGCGTTTAGGCCGGCCAGTAGCCGCGGCAAATTGGCTAGGAACCAAAGTTGATGAATTGGTGGCAAAAATAGTTTTGGCTGGGGCTAACGGCGCTAACTGCTGGTAAAAAGCTTGTTTAATGGTTATTTTTTCCGGAATGGCTTCAATGACTAAATCCGCCTCCGCTGCGGCTTGTTCCAAGCTTGCTGTATAGTGGAGGCGTTCAGGGGCAGTCTCGATAGCATGTGCAGATTGTTGAATGACGGTTTCAATGTTTTGGTTTAATGCAGGTAGTAGGTTGGCGTTATAAGTTAAATGTGCACTGGACTGACCAAATTGTTTTTTGGTTTTGGTCAGCTCCTTTTTATAAATGGTTTTTAAATTTGCTAATTTCGCTTTCGCTTGCGTTAAAATAGCAGCATCAATGTCATAAACGGTGACGTTAAAACCTTTAAACGCGATTTGAAACGCAATTTGTGAACCTAACACGCCGGTACCAGCAACGGTTACATTTTTAATGGTCATTTTGCACCCTCCTACATGTGGGCGTCATTAATGAATAACGGGCTAAAAGGTTATGAATGACGGATGAGTTGATCCTGTGCAAGGCTTATTTTAACAATTGTTCCTGACGCGCTGGTTTTGGTCAGCGCGATGTGCGGCTTAACAAATGACCAAAAGTAAAGTAAAAAAATAGGATTCAAGCCTCCTCAGTCTTGAATCCTACCGTTCGGTGGAAAGCGCCTGACCTAAACTAACTTGGTCGTACAAAGATTTTTGAATATTTAGACACCTTCAAATTAAATTTTACGCATACGGTCTTCTAGCTTACCTGTTATATAGTTATCATCATCTGTTTGGTCGTACATATCAATTGATATGATTCATCACCCGAAAAACTAGGCTTTAGCGAAGTACCAGAAGCGCTGGAACTGTGGTCATGTCTGCTATGCGACATACACCTCCAGTGAAAATTGTTGCGATTAAATGATTCGACGTTTCACAACGTGGATTAGATAGAAATTAACGATGCTGTGTTAGCAGCAAATGTTGCCAACGACCGCCATCTCATGTCTTGGTGGTCTGCCGGAGACCGAGGAGCCTTATGGTTCTGATCAGGTCTTATCTCTTCCACACCCATAATATAGCACCTTCTGGAAGCGATTGCAACTATTTAACGCAATTTATTTTTTAGCGGAAAAAACGTGCGTGCACGTGCTTTTTCCAGTAGAATAAAGGTAGTCATGCAAACAATGGAAGTGAGAGCAATGTTAAAAACCGAGCGCTGGGCGTTTATTTTAAAAACAGTCAATCGTAATGGGACGGTATCATTGCGCGATTTGGAACAGCAGTTACACGTCAGCCGAATGACGTTGCGGCGTGATGTTAATGAAATGGCAGAAAAAGGGCAGTTGATCCGGATTCGCGGTGGTGCCCAAAGTGTTCACCAGCAAGGACATGAACTGGCGCGGCGGAGTAAAACGACGCTGAACTTACCGGCTAAACGGGCGATTGCCAAGGTGGCAGTTAATCGAATTCAGCCTAATGCGACGATCTATATTGGTCCGGGAACGACTTTAGAGCGGATGAGCGAATTTTTTGTCACCCGCAATGTGCGGATTGTGACCAGCAGCTTACCTGTTTTTAATGCATTTCGGCATCTAAAGGTCCGCGATTTGGTGATGGTCGGCGGTTTTTACCGGGAGATGTCGGATACCTTTATCGGCAGTATCGCCAATGAAATGATTCAAAAATTAAATTTTCAAGCTAGTTTTATCAGCCTTAATGGGTTAGCGGACGAACGCTTGATGACGGCGAATTCTGCAGAAGGCGAGCTGCAGCGTTTGGCGCTAGAACACGCCCAACAACGGATTGTTTTGGCAGACGCGTCGAAATTTGAACGGAATGATTTTTACACGTTTTACGCGTTGGCGCGAATTGACGAGTTAATTACCGATAGCAACCTTAGTCCGGAATTGCAAAAAAAATACCAGCAGCTAACCGCGTTAACGGTGGCACCGCCGCTAACTTAGTGTCTGTCCTCACTTTCAATTAAAAATAACCCCCAGTTTCTTCGTTAATCGAACAAGCTGGGGGTTTTGTTATTGTTTTATTATGATGGTTCAATTTATTTCAAAATGACACCGCCACGTTTTGGTGGCAAATCCAAATAGGTAAACAAAAAACACTAGACTATTGGGCCTGCTATTTGTTTAATTTTTTCTGACATTTAGGGCATAAACCGTAAACTTCCATGTGATTGCCGGAAATTTGGTAACCGGTGAGTTCGGCGGTTTTAGCTTCCAATTGACGTTCGACTTTGCTGAAATCGGGGTACGTCACGTCGGTGATCCGCCCGCAATTTGTGCAAATAGCGTGGTAGTGCGGTTTGCCAAAATAATCGTAGTGCGTGCTGCCGTCGCCATTTTGCAGTTCGACAACAATTCCCAGATTGACAAAAGTATTCAACGTATTATAAATCGTTGCTGCACCTAGATTGGGCAGCTGTTTGCTCAGCGCCACCCGAATCATCTCAACTGATGGATGGTTATGGTGACTAGCCAGGTACGATAGAATAATGTGGCGTTGCGGGGTTACCCGCAGGCCGTGATCCTTTAATACCTGCAGCGTTTGATCCGTAACATCAGTAGCCACAAGCGGTCATCCTTCCTATAAAAATGTGAATTCTCGTTAAAAGCGCCACTTCTAACAAGTCTACTTTACTATCTCTATTAAACCACTTTTTTAGAATGATTCCAAGCTAAAATACTATCCGAATTGAAAAAACTTTTCAATTAGCGGCTTTATGGGATTCATAAAATAAAAAGGCAAAACGCCTTTACTTTTAAAAGAATTAAAACTATAATTTATTTAGTAATAGATAAGAATAGTTCTAAATTAAAAAAGTAATGGAAAGGCAGGCCTGATCAATGCAACGCGCAAAAAAGAAGCGGTCACTCGCAGAAAAAATTAACGTGATGCGTGCCAGCGTCATGGGTGCCAATGATGGCATTTTATCCGTTGCTGGCATCGTCATCGGGGTTGCCGGGGCATCCAGCAGCAACGGCGCCATTTTTTTGGCCGGGATTGCAGGAATGCTGGCCGGAACAATTTCGATGGCCATGGGTGAATATGTTTCCGTCAATACCCAGCGGGATTCAGAGCGGCGTGCAATTGAAAAAGAATCCGCCGCGCTGGATGATCATTATCAGCAAGAATTTGATTTCATTCAACAAAAGTACATGCAAACAGGAATTTCAGCCGATTTAGCCAAACAAGCAACTCACGAAATGTTGCAAAAAGATGGGCTGTACACGGCGGTACGGGAACGTTACGGCTTCAATCCAAAAGAAAAGACTAGCGCATACGCGGCAGCGTTGGCGTCGATGATTTCGTTTCCCACCGGCTCGATTTTACCGTTAGTGTCAATCACCTTTTTCCCTGAAGCAGTGAAGGTGCCCGCAACGGTAGCGGCCGTAGTGGTTGCGCTAAGCATCACTGGCTACACAGCGGCAGCTTTAGGCAATGCTAAACGGGGAAAAGCCGTTTTGCGCAACGTTGTGGCAGGATTGTTAACCATGTTTGTTACCTACGCAATCGGCAGTTTGTTCGCCTGATAACGCCATTTTAGATGTTTAAGATGAGAAGGAGGGGTCATTTTGATGAAAGTAGCTAAACAAGCTGCTGGTGCCAAAAAACGCAAATCCACCATGGCAGAACGGTCAAATACGTTACGAGCTGGTGTTTTAGGGGCAAATGATGGTATCCTAACAGTTGTTGGGGTCTTGTTCAGTGTGGCGGCAGCGACAACCAATGAGTTTACGATCTTCATTGCCGGCTTATCTGACTTATTAGCTTGCGCTTTTTCCATGGCTTCTGGCGAATATGCCTCTGTCAGTTCGCAAAAAGATACGGAAAAGGCGGTAGTGGCCAAAGAAGCTCAGTTGTTGAAAACCGATTTTAAACAGCAGTTAGCTGCGGTAACGGCTTATTACCAAGCGCGCGGTGTAACTGCCGCAACGGCTAAGGCAATTGCAGACGAGCTGTTGCAAAAGAAACCTTTAGCAACAGTGATTCGGATCAAATACGATTTGGAACTCGGTCATTACATGAGCCCGTGGCAAGCCGCGTTTTCGTCTTTAGTGGCGGCTGCTTCTGGTGGGATTTTCCCACTGTTTGCCATGACCTTTGCACCCGTTGCTTGGCAGTGGCCAGCAACCATTGCCGCGGTGACGTTTTCTGTGGCGCTAACCGGTTATCTCAGTGCTAAACTAGGAGATGGCTTGGTGAAAACAGCGGTGGTCCGCAACATTATTGTGGGCATCATCACCATGTTCATTCATTATTACATCGGCCAGTGGATGTAAACCTGTACCAAAATTTAAGTACATTGGCAAAACAGCGGCTGCGACGACGCGGCGGCTTTTTTTATTGGAGGAAAGTTACATGCAGACAAAGTCAAACACATTAGTCAAACAGCACCGCTTTTGGTTTATCGCGGTATTGTTGGCAGGAACCTTTACCATGTCCATCAGTCAGTCTTCGCTCTCGACGGCGTATCCAACCTTGATGCGTTACTTTAATTTACCGGCATCGACGGTTCAGTGGCTTACCACTGGTTTTATGTTGGTTATGAGTGTGATGATGCCTGTCAGTCCCTGGTTATTAAAAAATATTCCGTTTAAGCAATTATTCATGGGGATTTTACTGCTATTTGATGTTGGAACGTTAATCATTTTATTGGCGCCAAATTTTGCGATCATGATGACCGGCCGGGTTTTGGAAGCCATCGCCGTGGGCGTGTTATTTCCCTCTTACCAGTCTGTCATGTTAACCATTACACCGACTAAGCAGCGGGGCAGCACCATGGGAGTTGCTGGTTTGGTCATGGGTTCTGCGTTAGCCGTCGGACCGATTATTTCTGGGATCGTCTTGCGCTACACCACTTGGCAAGGGTTATTCCTAGTCTTTCTCACCATCATCACCTTGGTTTTCATCGCCAGTTTCTTTACCATTAAAAGCGTCATGCGCCTGGCGCCTTCCAGCATTGATTTTATTTCGATCATCTGCTCTATGGGGATCATTGGCGTGTTGTACGTTGTGAACCAAATTGGTAAAACGGGCGTTAACTGGCCGTTAAATTGGGCGCTATTAGTGATTAGTGTGATTGCACTTGCAATTTTTGTCCTGCGGCAATTTCGGCTGGACCAACCGTTACTGGAGTTACGGGTGCTAAAGACGTTTAACTACGACTTAGCAGTGCTGTTAACGGCGATTTCTTACATTGCGTTAATCGTTGTTACCATTATCTTTCCGTTGTATTACCAAAACGTGTTGGGCGTTACACCATTTATTTCTGGTATGGCGCTGGTGCCTGGTGCGGTTGTCCTGAGTATTCTCAACCCGTTAACCGGTAAGTTAGCGGACCACTTTGGCTTCCGGAAAGTGATGCTCAGTGGGATGCTGCTGATCTGTTTAGGCTGGTTGTTGCTGGTGTTGTTCACTGCGCAGATGAATTTGTGGACGCTGATGGTTTTAGCCGCTTTGATCGAAGGCGGCAATGCCTTCGTCATGATGCCGGCGGTCACTTTAGGGGCCAATTCACTGCCTGATGATTTAATTGCCCACGGCACCGCGGTCATTACCACTGTACGCCAAATTTTAGGTTCCACTGGCGTTGCGCTGGCAACTTTGATTTTAGCTAACGCGACAGCTAATGCGCTGCACCGGGGCGCTGCAGCTGCCACAGCCGATCTACATGGCTACCGGGTCGTGTTCATCACTTTCTTAGTGGTTGAATTAGTTGGACTAGCATTAGCGTTCATGTTAAAAGGTAAACCAAAAAAAGCGTAACTTAAAAGCGTGCCTAATCACTGAGATTATTTCGCCTTCGCTGCGAAATTTGTGATCAAGCACGCTTTTTTGATTTAACTTTTGACTGATTTGAACCTGACGGCACGTCTGACTGCATGCGCTTCACCTCACTTCTAAATTAGCCAGCAGTGACTTGTTGCATTTGGGCCGGCGTTAAACCTAATTGGTTTAAAGTCAATAATGTCCGCTTTAAATTTTGAAATTCAGCTTCGGTATATAACCGATCATCAATTTGAATTTCAAATTTGCGCGTCACGGTAAATAATTCTCGTTGTAAGCGGCGCTGGACTTCTCCTTTGGTCATAGCATCACCTTCTTGACTAGAATTAAACCTATCATAACACAAAATGAGAGCACGTGACGCGTTAAAAATGCTGTTTTGACGCCATTTAAAGATAATTTTTTATCAAATTTAAGATTAATTATTAAAAAATCGCTTTTATTCTCATAAAAGACACTTATTTTCTTATTTTATAACATTTTATTGTCTTAATAATTATTTATAATCCTTCTGTTGACGCATTTTTAATTTTTCGCGAGATGAAAAATAAATGAGAAAAAATTGCGCTGGCCAACCACCTGTGCTATACTGCACATGTTAATTGGGAAGGTGGGGTTTGGCATGCCATTCAGCGACTACATTCCGGTAGTGGCCTTGTTGTTGGTCATTGGGCTAATTATTTACCTGCAATATCAATTAGGTGTTCGTAAAGCTGCTGCTAAAAGTGCCATGGTGCTGCCTGTAGGCTATGCAGTTTTATTTACGGTGCTCACTGTTATTTTAGTGCCGCTAAAAATGAAAGCGCTTTTTTTCATTGGCTCTCAGTGGCTGGTGGGTGACTGGTTTTATTTTATTTATCAATTTGGTTGTCGTCATGCGCAAACGGCTGTTAAGACGGCAGCAGAAAAAAATGAATTGCCAACAAAAGAAGAAAAATGGGATCAACAATAACGTAAATTTTAGTGTACTAATCTTGATTAAAAACTTGCTGCTGTAGGTTTTGTAGCAGTTTATTTGCTGTGCAAAAAATTAACTGTGAACTTGTTGAATAGCATGTGCTTAAGCAAACTATTACACGTATAATAATGGTTTATTTTTGGCAGGTTAAACGAATTACTTCGCTACCTATATGATTGAAAGCGCTATTATGATATACTGATCCGGTAAGGAGGTAATATCAATGGCAAAAAAAGTAGCTTTTGTTACCGGTGCGGCGCAAGGAATTGGTAAAGCGATCGCACAACGGTTAGTTCACGATGGTTTTGCAGTTGCAGTAGCTGATTTTAATTTAGAAGGTGCTCAGCAAACAGCGACTGAATTGAAACAAAATGGTCAAGCAATTGCAATTAAAGTGGATGTTTCCAAGCGTGATCAAGTTTTTGCAGCAATTGACAAAACAGTTACTGAACTCGGCGATTTGAATGTGGTTGTCAATAACGCGGGTGTTGGCCCAACGACGCCAATTGATACCATCACTCCAGAACAATTTGAAAAGGTTTATTCAATCAACGTTGGTGGTGTTTACTGGGGCATTCAGGCTGCTAAGAAGGCATTCCAAAAATTAGGTCACGGTGGCAAGATCATCAATGCCTCATCGCAGGCAGGTCACGTGGGCAATCCAAACTTAGCACTATACAGTGGCACAAAATTCGCGGTTCGTGGTGTGACGCAAACAGCAGCACGGGACTTAGCACCACTGGGCATTACGGTAAACGCCTACTGCCCAGGAATCGTGAAGACGCCGATGATGATGGATATTGCACACCAAGTCGGCCAAGAAGCAGGCAAGGATGATGAATGGGGGATGCAACAATTCTCCCAAAACATCGCATTAGGGCGATTATCCGAGCCTGAAGATGTGGCAGCTTGCGTTGCTTATTTAGCGGGCCCAGATTCCAACTATATGACCGGCCAAGCCTTACTAATAGACGGCGGCATGGTATTTAATTAAAAAGAGTGCTTTTGCAAGCGGTTAGCTTCTGAGTACTAACGCAAAAAGGAAATTATTCGCGCAGCGGATGATTTCCTTTTGCAGTTAGACGGAAGAAGTTGCTTGCTAAGGCACGTTTACGGCAGTTAATGTAGGAAAAAGGCGGTTAGCTTCTGAGTACTAACGTAAAAAAAGAAATTATTCGCGTAGCGGATGATTTCTTTTTTGTAGTTAGACGGAAGAAGCTGCTTGCAAAAGCACGTTTACAGCAGTTAGCGCAGATAAAAAAGAACTCAGCTAACGCCATGAATATTAAATTGAACAAAAACGCCCCAAGTGAGCACAGCTTTAAGGCTGTGCTCACTTGGGGCGTTTCTTTTGGTAGACTGCTGTTAAAGAGGGGGTTGTGGCGAATTAGTTTTCGTCACCGACGTCGACGGTTTTACCGAAGATCCGCATCTTCATATTGACACCGGTTGGCGTTGCGGCCAAGCCACCTTGGCCCGTTTCACGTAAGGCTTTTGGCAAATCTTTACCAATTTTATCCATAGCACTGATGACTTCATCAGCGGGGATTTTGTTGGTTAAGCCGGCTAAGGCCATATCAGCGGAGATCAAGGCATTGCCAGCGCCGATCGCGTTCCGTTTGACGCAAGGCAATTCAACTAAGCCAGCGACTGGGTCACAAACTAAACCTAGTAAGTTACTGATGGCCATGGCTAAGGCTTCGGCGCTTTGTTCAGCGTTACCGCCGGCCATTTCAACGGCTGCCGCGGCACCCATGGCGGAGGCACTGCCGACTTCAGCTTGGCAACCGCCTGTAGCACCGGCAATACCAGCGTTATTGGCGATGACCATGCCGAAAGCCCCGGCAGTGAATAAGAAGCGTACCATTTGGTCGTGATCCAAGTTCAAGCGTTTTTTAATGACGAAAATCACACCTGGTAAGGTACCAGTTGAACCAGCGGTTGGGGTGGCGCAAACCACACCCATTGACGCGTTGACTTCGTTGGTGGCAATGGCATTTTGAACGGCTTCCATCATCAAATCGCCGGATAATGTGTGACCTTTTTCGCGGTACTTTTTCAGCAAAACGGCTTCGCCACCGGTTAAACCGGTTTTGGAAAAGACACCATTGCCTTCGCTACCACGTTTGACAGCGGCTTCCATCACGTCTAAATTCCGTTCCATGGTGGACCAAACTTCTTCGCGACTGGCTTTATTTTTGGCCATTTCTTGCTGAATCATCAATTCTGAAATTGGGGTTTGCTTGTCCATTGAATCTTTGACAAGTTCTTTAACACTCATATACATGCGATAACCTCCTTACAGGTAAACCAGTTTGCTGTGTTCTTTGGCTAAATCATCTAAATCCTGATTTTTAAGGCGATTTTCCAGATCATATTCGTACAAAATGCCATCGCCGGCATGGTAAGTGGCTTCTGAATTAATGCTGGTTAATTTTTCCAGTTTGGCGCTCATAGCGTGGTGATCATCTGCTTGACCCTGCATTAGCAAAATTGGTAGCGGGCCTTTAGGTTTGATGTCAAAACCATCCATTTTAATTTCACGGATTTCAATGGTACCACCGCCGATGGAGCAACCAGAAACGGTGACTTCGCGGTCGGCGTTGCGCAGTTCGATGATGGCGGTGTTTGGGTGGTTAATTGGGCTATCACCGTCTTCTTCAATGAACGTGACTTTAATGCCCCGCTTTTTTGCGATGGTAATGGCATCTGGCACGCGACTGTCATCTGGTGCGAAACCTAAGATCCCACTGATGATGGCGTAATCAGTACCGTGACCTTGGTGCGTTTGGGCGAAAGATTCGTAGTAATGGATCACCACTTCGGTAGGTTCTGCATGGAAAATCCGGTTAGCAGCACGGCCAATTGCGACTGCTCCAGCAGTGTGTGAGCTGGAAGGACCAATCATAACGGGGCCAATAATATCAAAAACACTTCTGTAATTAGCTGACATTTTAATCTGCTCCTTTTTTATAAGCTCGTCTTAATTTGCGGATGCTTCTTCTAAAGAATCATCGCCGCGAATTTCTTCGACAGTGTGAATTTTGAAATTCTTGAATATAAATGCACCAATGTAAGCCCAAATGGTACTGTTAATCATGATGAGGGCAACGGCCATCAAGGTTTGAACAACTGGGTTCATCCCGAAGACCACGATTAAACCGGCCCAAGGGGTTGCCATCCCGGTGACATTAACCACTAAACCAAAGGCGGTGACGATGATCCCGTTAATTGCGCCGGCCACCATGTTGGTTAAGAAAATCGGCACTGGATTAGCGGAGATG
Source organism: Loigolactobacillus rennini DSM 20253 (assembly GCF_001436505.1). Classification (GTDB taxonomy): domain Bacteria; phylum Bacillota; class Bacilli; order Lactobacillales; family Lactobacillaceae; genus Loigolactobacillus; species Loigolactobacillus rennini. Next base: position 22,061 of record NZ_AYYI01000016.1, read on the forward strand.
ATGTCAATTTGCGTTAACGGTTCGATAGTGACCGCCAAAGCAGTGGAACTGCCAAATTTCAACTTTCTAAAGAGACTGAAGTTTAAAATGGAGTTTCCGAAACAACCTAACGCACCAATCGCCATTGGAACGCCGACTAAACCGATCAAACTGGTAAGGACCATCGAGGATAGTGGCGTCATCCCAACTAGTGGAATAATACCGCCTAATACGGCACCCATGACGTATGGATTACCATGAGTGGCAGTGGTAATGGTACCGCCGATGACTTGTAGGATCCCAATCACAAATGGCGAAATCAATGATGCGATTACGTTAACTAAGATTGGACCCACCAAAACCACGACAATCAAGTCCAAGCCATCGGTCACGCGCTTTTGAATTTGCTTGATTAAAAAAGACACAACGTAAGCGGCAATAAATGCGGGTAACAATTTGAATTTTAATAGCGAAACGCCAAGTAAAATAGAAAAGACAGGACTGATTCCAAATGCCAGTGGCACTAGGGCACCAGCGGCTAAACCGCCAAGTGACCCCATCACATCACCGATTTGTTTAATGAAATCGACGTGGAAGACACCACCGACTGCGTAACTTAAGAATGCTTGGGGGAGAAAAGTTGCACAAGCAGCACCAGACAGCGCGCCAATTGCTTTTTTGCCATTAGGGGCTTTGAAAGTGAATAGCGTCATTACCGCTATCACTGCTAATAATACTAACACACCCAAAATGATTTCCATGCTAAAACCTCCGTTGTAAGTAAAATCGTAGGGCCGAATTCGGTTGTTGGTTGATAAGCTTATCAATGTGAAAAAAGTAACTAACTAGGTTACAAGGAACTAACCTTGCCTACGAGAAAATATTATCATCGAAATAGAATACTTTCATGATAATAAAATAATATTATGAAGCGCTTACTTAGTTAAAAATGAGAAAAAATAAGAGCCCTACCATGATTTTGCATCATCGTAGGGCTCTTTTAGCGGTTAAACGTTGTCAAATCAAACATTTAAAAAGTAACATTAGTCACGTTTTTTAAACCGCTTTTGATAATTATTTCTCATAATAATTTTATTTTATTACTTCAACACCGCGCAAATAAGGTTGCAATGCTTTAGGTACGCGCACGCTGCCATCAGCTTGTTGATTGTTTTCCAAAATTGCGGCAACTGTCCGGCCAACGGCTAAACCGGAGCCGTTTAAGGTGTGGACATAATCAACGCTGCCGTCTTCTTTGCGGTAACGAATCATTGCCCGCCGTGCCTGGAAGTCTAGGCAGTTGGAGCAAGAACTGATTTCCCGGTAAACTTTTTGTTCAGGCATCCAAACTTCCACGTCATAAGTTTTAGCGGAAGAAAAGCCAGTGTCCCCAGTGGAAAGGGTGATCACGTGGTAAGGCAATTCTAGCCGTTCCAAGATATCTGTGGCGTTGCGAGTCAATTTTTCTAATTCTTTATAAGAATCTTCTGGTTTACTGTATTTAACCATTTCCACTTTGTTAAATTGGTGCATCCGGATTAAACCACGAGTATCTCGGCCGGCACTACCAGCTTCAGAACGGAAGCAAGGGGTCAATGCAGTAAAGTAAATTGGCAAGTCAGCTTCGTCTAAGATTTCGTTGCTGTAATAGTTGGTCAATGGGACTTCGGCAGTTGGGATCAGCGTCACTCCAGTAGATTCAACCGTGTAGACGTCTTCTTTAAACTTCGGAAATTGGCCAGTACCAAACATGGTTTTGCTGTTTACTAAATACGGCGGAATGATTTCTTGATAGCCTTGTTCTTCCGTGTGTAAGTCCAACATAAAGTTGTAAACGGCACGTTCTAATTTAGCACCTGCATTTTTGTAATAAACGAAACGCGCGCCAGAAACCTTAGCTGCACGGTCAAAATCAAGGATATCTGAGTTTTCACCGATTTCCCAATGTGCTTTAGGTTTAAAATCATATTCTGGTAGGTCGCCCCATTTACGGACTTCAACGTTGCTATCTTCGTCTGGACCGACAGGAATATCATCAGCTGGTAAGTTTGGTAAGCGGACTGCGATGTAGTGTAACCGGTCAGCGGTTTCTTTTTGGCTAGCCGCCATACTGTCGATGTTAGCGTTCATTTCTTTTACTTGTTTGATCAACGCTTGACCTTCTTCAGACTTCGGATCAGCGGCGTTAATTTTCTTAGTCAGTTGGTTTTTCTCTTTTTTGAGATTTTCAACTTTAGTTAACGTGTCCCGGTTTTGTTGATCTAATGTGACGTACTCGTCCACTTCACTAGGATCAACGCCGCGGGTTTCCAATTTTGCTTTAACCATGTCAGGCTGCTTGCGAATCGTCTTTGGATTTATCATCTATAGGACCTCTTTCTATATAAATTAATTTTATAAAAAAATCCCATAATCTTCATTTTGAAGATTATGGGACGTTGATAACGTGGTACCACCCGTATTTATGTTGGTTTCCAACAATACTCTCGAGTCTATCGTCTCACCGTGATCTTTTCGAAGATCAAACTAAGCAGTGGATTCATAACTAACAGTTGTTGGCTTCCACTAACCGCCAATTCTCTGGGAAACTGTCACTTATTACTAGTTGCTATCGTCGTTTTCTTATGTTTACAGGTTCACTATACCAACTTGGTACATACCTGTCAATAAATATTTATCCGATTAAGAGTTAAATCTTAACCGGATAATTTTTTTGAAGTTCATGAAGCTTGCAGGTTGATTAAGATAAAATCCCCGTTATCACGGGGGAAAAGCGTGTGCGAAAAATCAATCAAGTCCAGATAAAAATTAGTAAGGTAAAAAATTAAAATTAATTTTGTCAATTCATATTGGTTGATAGTTTCACAAACTGCTTTTATTGCAAAACATCGATGTGATTACCAGAAACGGCACCGCCCCGGTCGTGGACAACCGCTTCACCGTAAGGCGTTTGGATGTGCGTGCCAAAGGCGATATTGCTACCAGCTGCTGCAATTAAATAACCGTCGGCATCTCGACCGCTGGCAGTACTAGTCCCGTCAGCGGTAGTGCTAGCGTCTCCCCAGCCTTGATTTGGAGTTGCATTGTAATAAGTAAAGGTGTAGTTGCCATTAGCCGTTTGATTGCTGCTGGATTTGGTCGTCGTGGTGTTTTGTTGCTGTGTGGTTGTAGCTTGTTGATTTGCCTGTTGCGCAGCTGCATTAGCCGCTTTGGTGGCCGCTGCCTGACTAGCTGCTTGATTAGAAGCAATGGCCGCAGATTGTGCCGCCGCACTGGCTGCTTGCGCAGAAGCAACAACCGCTGCTTGACTGGCCGCTTGTTGAGAAGCTGCCGCGGATTTAGCCGCTGCGGATTGTGCTGCGGCCTCGTTGGCAGATTTAGTTGCAGCTTCCTGAGCTGCGGCGCTGGCTGCTTGGGCGGACGCTGCAGCAGCAGATTGCGCTGCAACTTCATTAGCAGATTTAGTTGCAGCTTCCTGAGCTGCCGCACTGACTGCTTGGGCAGAAGCCGCTGCTGCGGATTTAGCTGCCGCTTCATTAGCTGCTTGTGTTGCCGCTTGACTGGCTGCCTGAGCCGAAGCGGCATTGGCAGATTCTGCCGCTGCCTGATTAGCGGATTGCGTGGCTGCTGCTTGACTGGCTGCTTGATTAGAAGCAATAGCCGCAGATTGTGCTGCTGCACTAGCTGCTTGGGCCGAAGCCGTAGCTGTAGATTGTGCGGCTAACTGTTGATTCCAATCAGGCTGTGCTGTTGAAGTTGCTTGCTGCGCTCCGCTAGTTGGAATGTTTAATTTTTGGCCAACTAAAATAATTGGATCTTCACCTTGCAGGTGATTGGCCGTTTTAATTTGGTCTACGGAAACATGATACGCTTGTGAAAAATCCCAAACTGTATCATTAGGTTTAACCGTGACCGTAGCCGCGTTAGCTTTAGTTGCTAGACCAGACGCACCAATAACACCTAGCAGCGTGGTTGCACTCAGTAATAAAATGTTCTTTTTCTTCATGTCAGACTCCTCCTGAAAACCGATCAACGAGATAATAAGTCCACTCTAGCACGAAAATGTGTAGACAGCGTAACAGGCAGATTACAAAAGCGATATTTTATTACATTTAAATGACAAAAAGGTGACAAAAGTAAAAGAGTGCTGGAACAAGCGCTTAGTTGTTGCGCATTAGCCTAGACAGCCAAGTTATTTGCGAAGCAAATGTGTTGGCTGGCGTAGCTAAGCGGAGACAATTGCCTGCACCAGCACGTTTAAGTGGACGATGTGGTGCAATTACTAACACCGTGAACCAGCTAAAGCAATAAAAAAATGCTCACTCAGCACCTTTAGCTCAGTGGGCATTAGAACGTGATTTAAATTGTTGTGTCCGGAACTTGTTGATCGGCTGCTTTTTGGCTAGTACCAGTTTGATAATTGAAGATGAATCCAGGCTGGACATTATAAATGTAAACGTTGAAATTCAAACTGCCATCAGTGCTGATGGCTTGTAGATGAACGCCGCGCGGCATCAATTCTTGACCACGAAAAATGGCGTGCGGCCGGTAGATGACTTTTTTGCCGGCCCGCAGTGCGTTGCGGACTTTAGCTTCGTAAACGGTTTGCAACCGCTGATTGCTAAAAGCAGTTTGGGTAAATAAATTTTTAACGTTGTTTTGGTCACCACTTTGTTGATGGGGATCGTAAGTGCCGGCGACACTAATACCTTTAGAAATGGAATAGGCAACTAAATGGCCCCGATTTAAAATGGCTTGCCGACCGGAAAATTTTTGGTGCCAGCCGGTCGGGCGGACTGTTTGTTGGACTCGCAAAGCATCATCTGCCACATTACGCTGCTGCAAATAAGCGATGTTGGCGCCACTAGTGCGGTTTAGCCGGTCTAAATCAGCGTAGATCACTTGATTTTGGCGCCAACTTTTTGGATCTAATGTGGCACGATTGTGGTTGACAGCGATCACCGCGCTTTTACCAGATTGATAGTTTAAATTGGCTAATTGATCTGCCGTGGTCGTGGTCTGTTGCTTGGTGGTTTGCGCAGGCACTAGCAGCTGCTGCGCTGTTTGCCACAATTGCTGTGCCTGCTGCGGCTTAATTCCGATAAAACTTCCGATAAAGACTAAGAGTAAAATTAAAACAGAAGTGGCGCGCTTTTGCCGTCTTTTACGCATTGATTTAAAACTCCTTCAAAAGGTTAACCCAGTAAAATCCGATTTTTTTCAACGCGAAAGCCAAAAAGAGCGTGCTGCTGACCCCGATAAGTAACGTAAAGGTAGCGCCGTAACTGGTGTTGACGCAGTAATACCGCCAGTTCCCACAACCTTAAAGTCTGCCGCCGGGCATCGGTTTCTAGGATGGCTTGTTTTTGCGGCGCGTTAACGACGTGCAGGCCGCTAAGTTTAATGTAGATGACATGGTCCACCTCTTCCGTTCGCTTGCCGTGCTGGTTAGCACCGAATTCGTAAAAGACAAAAAAATTGCGGTTTAAATCGGCAATCATCGCCAAAAAATCCGTGATTCGCATGGGGCACCTCACTTATTTAAAAATCGAACAGTTGTTCTTATTTTAACATGAAAAAGAACCTTGAAAAAGGTTCTTTGGTTGTTCGTTAAAAAATCACCGCCGCCAATTGTCGCTAGTCGGGTTTCGTGCTATTGTTTAAGTAGCGAAATCGTTAAAAGTGAACCGGTGATGGCGGGGGATGTTGTGTGAAAAAAATTGCGAAAAAAATGTGGGCCATGGATTTTGGCAGTTTAGGTGTGGGTGAATTCATTTGCCCGAAATGTGGTCGTCCAATTACACTGACTGATCAAGTTTGTGCGCATTGCGGCTATGATTTAGTTGCCTATCGAAAAGCACATCACATTAAACAACCGCCGCTAAGTGCTAACGACAGTGCTGCTGCGCCTAGTCGTGCTACAGGAAATAATTTTGGTACGATCGATTTTGGTGATGATTCACTGGCTAGTGCAAACATACCACGTCAGTTAACTGCAGTTGATGTGGTGGAATCAGATGCCACACCCAAACAGGCACATTCGACTGTGGCTCACTCGAATATTAATCAGGCGCTGCCACCCCAGTCAACAGCAGCTAGTTTTGAAGCGGCGGCGATTTCTGACACAGCGCACCAGGCAGCAACGCGGGATTTTCAACCGGCTTCTGCTAAGGCACCGAAGAATTCCGCCCAAGCAGTGCAAGTTGCACAAGCGCCTAGTGAGGAGACTGATACTTTTGATAGTGCCGCAGCTGCGCAGTTAACTTCTGCTGATGCGGAGTTTGACACAACAGCCGCCCAGTCGCTGCATTCATCAAGTGCACAAGTCACTAAATCGGCGACTGGGTCAACACAAATGCAGCAATCGGAAACGGCACAAGGGACCACTTCAGCAGCGGATGCGTTAGACGTTACCAGTTTGGCGCAACTGGTTGCGCAAGTCCAAAGTGATCAGGCGACGGTGAAGCAATTACTGGCAAAGATGCAAACTGACCAAGCCGCACTGCATCAATTTGCGGACCAAGTTAGCGCGGCTAACAGCACTGCCAACCAGCAAACGGCTCAATCGCTGGCCGCGTTAACCGCACACGCCACACACAAAGCGCAACGAAAAAATTGGTTCGTACGGTTATGGCGGCGTCTGTTTCGACCGCATCAACGGCGGTTGCCTGCGCCGAAACAAGATCAGCATAAAACAAATAAAGAAAACGGCTAGCACAATTGTGCTAGCCGTTTTGCAATATGTTTATGAAATATATTAATAATATAAAAGATATGTCGAAAATTAAAGCCGTTTACGCAGGCCAGATAGGCCTATCCAGAACTCTCAAGTTCATTTTCATAATAGCATATCCCTTTATAAAAGACTAGCACTCCTAGAAATTGTTATCATTCTGTAATATTTTTAGCAAGCAAAATAAAATATAAAAATTGTTTTGCTCAGTACTGGTCTAATTTTCAAGAAAAATGTAGGATATAGATTGCGTGACTGTTTTTTATTTGTTACATGCTTGTAATATCAATAAACATGTGTTTGCTTAAAAGTAAACATGCAAATGATATCATTCACAATAATTGAAGTTTATGACAATGATGGCTAATCGATTAAAACATGAATTTAAGCTAAGGGAGTTATTGTCGATAAGTGTGATACTAAGATATATCAAAGCTTATCAATGCTCAAAGAATTGTCTGTGGTTTGCAAGCATTGGCTTAATTAATGCGGCCCAGTTTGATATATCAGAGCGATGAGCGTTTTAGTGCAGTTTTTCAGCTTACAAAAAGTCAGTGAATTGCTTTTTGCAGCTAACCTAGTTAGAATATAAGTATACTAGCGTTTATATAGAAGGGAAGATTGTTGATGCAAACATTACCAAAAGTTGATAAAGCAGGCTTGTTAGATAAAATCAAAAACGGCAAGTATATGTTATTCTTCACTGCTGGCTGGTGTCCAGACTGCACGTTCATTAAACCTGCAATGCCAGAAATCGAAGCAGATTATCCAGACTACACCTTTTTAAAGGTTGATCGGGATGAAAACATTGATTTAGCACGTGATTTGAATGTATTCGGTATTCCAAGTTTCATTGCTTTTCAAGATGGCAAGGAATTGGGCCGGTTTGTCAATAAAGACCGTAAGACTAAACAGCAAGTGGAAAAATTCATTGATGAATTACCGGTTGCTGCGGACTAATTTTACGGACACAGATTTTAGGCTAACTTTCATAATCAAAAAGGTGGTTGTGACGAAAAACTTACTTTTGTTGCAGCTGCTATTTTTTTACTTAATTTTGTTTATGAAAACTGATGACTTCATGGAAGCGCTATTCTATAATGGAGGAGAAGCAACCAAAAAAGGAGCGGGCAAACATGACGGAGCTTTATTTTATTCGCCACGGCGAAACGGTGATTAATCAGGAAAAGAAAGTTAACGGCGCTCACGTTGATACGCCATTAACGGCGGCTGGTGTTGCTGGTGCAAAAGCAGCTGGACGTGAACTGCAGGCGACCAAGTTTGATCAGGTACTTGTCAGTCCGCAAAAACGGGCACAGACTACAGCTAAACTGGTTTTACAGGAAAACTTAGCTCAGCAGCACAACCCGTTGCCTTTACAAGTTGTTCCCAACTTACATGAAATGAGTTTTGGTGATTGGGAAGGACAGCCGGTAACCGCGTGTTTTCAGGATCCAGCCATTCAAAAGCTACGCGCAGCACCGTTAACCTACGATCCGAGTTCGTTTCACGGCGAAACGTTTGCGTCGGTTTTAAAACGGGGGCGCAATTTTTTACAACAAACCGTCACGGCGTATCCGCAACAACGATTATTAGTGGTGGGCCACGGCATGATGTTGACGTTGATGCTGAAGACGGCACAAGGATTTTCAGTGCCTGAAATCATGCAGCGGCCATATTTGGATAATGCTAGCATCAGCGTGTTAACTAGCACGGACGGACAGCATTTTAAGACTGAACGTTGGAATGATGTTCATTTCTTGGCTTGACAGGAGAAATCGACTAGGTTATATTGAACTTAATTTCATAGAACACGTTAAAGGACAGTAGTCGGTTAGTGTCGCAACACAGAAAGTCAGTGGTGGCTGGGAACTGATAGCAGCTAACAGACGAATTACACCTTTAGAAGAAGCGTGTGCACGCACATGTCGTTTTACATGTAAAGTGATGGTGTCACAACCATAACTTGGGTGGTAACGCGGAAATTTCGTCCCTGATCATTTTGGTCAGGGACTTTTTTTATGGTTTAACTTAAGGAGGATATTAGGATGACAGATATTATTTCAGAACTGAAATGGCGCGGTGCGGTTAACCAGGTAACCGATGAGGCCGGGTTAAAAGAATTGACGCAACAAAAAGCAATTGGCGTTTACTGTGGCACTGACCCAACAGGCGATAGCTTGCACATTGGCCACTTAATTCCTTTCATGATGCTAAAGAGATTTCAATTAGCAGGCCACCATCCAGTTATCGTCATTGGTGGTGGGACTGGTGCCATCGGGGATCCTTCTGGCAAAAACTCTGAGCGGAAATTGCAAACTATGGACCAAGTGAAAAAGAATAAAGAACACCTGACTGCGCAATTAGTGAAGTTGTTTGGAACAGAAAACTTCACAGTGGTGGATAATTATGATTGGTTGTCAAAAATGTCGCTGCTGGATTTCTTACGGGATTACGGAAAACTCTTTAACGTAAACACCATGTTGAATAAGGAAATTGTGGCTAGCCGGCTAGAAGTGGGGATCTCGTTTACCGAATTCACTTACCAGATTTTGCAGTCGGTGGACTTTCTTTACTTGTACCAGCACCACAATGTACAGTTACAAATTGGCGGTGCCGACCAGTGGGGCAACATTACTGCCGGGACAGATTTGATCCACCGACAAGCAGGTGCTGACGCCAAAGTGTTTGGCCTGACGATTCCGCTGATGCTAAAAGCTGATGGCACTAAATTTGGTAAAACTGCTGGGGGCGCCATTTGGTTAGATCCCAAGCGGACTACGCCCTACGAATTTTACCAATTTTGGTTGAATCAAGATGATCGTGATGTGATCCGCTACTTGAAGTACTTCACTTTCTTGGATCAGGATGAAATTGCGGCCTTAGCAGAAAAAGTTAAACAGGAACCGGAAAAACGGGAAGCACAACGGCGGTTAGCCCAAGAAGTGACAAAATTTGTTCATGGGCAGCAAGCAGTTGATGAAGCAGAACACATTTCACAAGCACTATTTTCTGGGGATGTCACGTCGCTAACTGCTGCTGAAATCGAACAAGGCTTCCATGATGTGCCCTCCGTTGATGTCTCCGCTGCTAAAGCTAACATTGTGCAATGGTTAGTGGACACAAAAATCGAATCCTCAAAGCGCCGTGCCCGCGAAGACGTCACTAACGGTGCGATCACGGTTAATGGTCAACGGATCCGTGACGTTGATTTTGAATTAGATCCTACCGCTGCTTTTTCCGGTCGCTTTGTGCTGGTCCGCCGGGGTAAAAAACGTTACTTCTTAGCACGAGTAAAACAGTAGACGCGTATATTAGTGATTAAAATAATTAGGAAGTTTGTCAAATGGTGTTGAAGGATAGTTTCTATCCTTTGGAGATCTCCTCG
>NZ_AYYI01000095.1 GCF_001436505.1 Loigolactobacillus rennini DSM 20253
CCATCACTTTTTAATTAAGTCATCAAGTAAAAGAAACAACCAAGCAGTACTAGCTAACGCTAATCCAATAAAAACAAAACCAGTCGAAACCTTGATATCAACTAAATTAAAAAAACTCATTGCCATTAAGAAAATGGATAAAATGATCACAGAACAACTACTAATTAAGCAAACTTTAAATGCTTTTATCATTATTTCTCCTATAATTT
>NZ_AYYI01000096.1:0-1779 GCF_001436505.1 Loigolactobacillus rennini DSM 20253
ATACATTTTGTATACGACCCCTTCGAGTCCACGTCCAGCTGGGCTTTCTCGTCAGTATACACAGTGGGATTGTAGCGGTCTTTTTGAATGTAGTTATGCACTCGCCAGTCCTTAATCACCACTACGCCATTATCAAATGGCAGAATAAACTGCTTGGCAACTAAGAGCTTGAGGTCGTCGTCATTAGCTTTGACCATGCGCATCAGTGTCTTAACGTTAGCGATAAAGCCATCGTCATCCGCATGCATGTTCAAGTGGAAATAGAAGGCCTGGGCTGATAATGGCATGTCTAAAAACGAATCCGTATCCGTAATCTTTAAACTAAACATTCTGCGTTGTGCCATTAAAGCACCTCCTTAAAATGGCAACTCATTGTCTGCTACATCAACAGGAGCACCCTGTCCCTTTGGCTTAGGTTCCAACAGCGAAAAGTTGTTAACCACTATCTCGGTAATGTACATCCGTTTACCCTCGGGATTATCGTAGGTACGCGTCTGTACGCGCCCGTCTAAGCCAATCAAGGATCCCTTGTGCGTATACTTGGCCAGATTCTCTGCCGCCTTACGCCAGATTACGCAATTGATGAAGTCAGCTTCCCGATCACCATTACGATTGGTGAACTGCCGGTTAACCGCTAAGGTGAACGAGGAGACAGCACTCCCGTTTGCTGTGTAGCGCAACTCAATATCTTTAGTTAGACGGCCAGTTAAGGCCACGACATTAATCATTTATTACCCTCCATTGCGCGCCATTCATTTTGTGCTTGGTTAAAGAATTGGGCGGCTTTTTTAACTTCTTGCAGTTCTGAGTTTTCATACCCGACTTGACCAAGAATCCGCTGGTAAATATCCGATTCTGACACACCAGATTTATCACTCATTTTTTTAATCAAGCGCGCGGCATTATTTAGAATTGAAGTGGATCCAGAGTTGTCTGGCTTTTTACGCTGATAATTCTGCGACCGTGGCGCCTGGGTCTGTGTACGCCGCTGTGGCGGTTTTGGTTTGGCAGCAAGGTTGCTATTATCTGCATCTGGATCCGGATCATTTTTGTTGGAAATGTTGAACAGCTGTTTGTAAAAATACTTTTGTGCCGAGGTACATGCCTTAGCAGTCGCCTTCTCGCCGTTATCCTGTCCAGAGCCAGGAAAGCGACTAACGATTGATTCATGGCCATCGGTAATCGTATACGTTCCCAGTACGTCCACCACGTGTACTATCCCGTTATTACGCGTCTTCGCGTCTCGCTGGCCAATAATTTCGTAACTGGGAATTACCATAATGCCCTGCTCAACAAGAATGCCCTTAACGGCCGCTTTAATCGCACTTTCACTTTGAAAATCATAATTTTGATATTGATTTTTACCGTCGCGATCAACAGGTTTGATTTTGGCCATTGCCTGCAACAATTTGGCAATTAGACCCACTTTAGCCGTAGTATCTGGCTCACTAGTTGTTGTCATGCCTACACCTCCAAACGTTCGTATTCAATACCGGTTTCGTCCATGTACTTTTTTAAGGCAACTAGCTGCTCCTTAGTGCCACTAATTTTTAAGGTGGTCTCAATAAGGCTGGGTTCGGCAGCAACAATCTCACCAGTTTCGGTGTCTATCGTCTGCTCGTGGTACTGCTGCAGTTTCATTTTTTCAACTGCCGCCGCAGCTTCAGTCGCTTTCCGCCGGCTTTCGGCCGCTTCTTTTTGCTGCATTACCGCAGCATCAATCCGCTCATAAATATCTGTTAGGGCGACGCCAGCTTTAACCTGACTAATCCATCCCTC
>NZ_AYYI01000096.1:1850-5389 GCF_001436505.1 Loigolactobacillus rennini DSM 20253
CTGCTCATTTTTAATAATTGTCATAGTCCCAGCAATCCCATCAAGTAGCTTTTTCTTACTGATTGACTTTGTCAGCCACTCCGGGATGATTTCCACATCTTCAGGGACTACACCATAATTTGGCGCCATCTCAGCAATCGTAGTCTTAACCGTCTCAACTCGGGCTTGTCGCTGCCGTTCTTCCAGCTCTTTAATCCCTTGGTCAATTGGGGTAATAACTTGGTTAACGACCCCCTTTAGCGTTTTAATCTGCTGTTCAAAATCCTTTAATGGCTGGTCGTACCCACGTTTAACTTGCTTGCGATTATCGTCTAATTGGTTAACCACTTTACGCATCTCGGCACGTACTTTTTTGGTGTCTGCCAAAGTCTCCTCCGTCACCACTAAATCCTGATACCTGGCAGCATACTCACTAACTGCCTGTTTAAGCTGGGCCTCATTACTGATTACAATTGGTGCCGGCTGATATTTAACCGTAAAATCTGGCAGCACCGTCGCAATATCATTTGCCATTGTTTTCATACCTCGCTTTGTTATATACTTAAGTTGTAATTTATTTATACTATTTTGTGATTAGCCGGACGTGTTGCCTCACGTGCGGCTTTTTCGTCCTGTAAGCACCAAGCAGCCCATTTGTCTGCTACATGCTTACGGTTGTCATCATCCGCCTTGTCGTCATCATCAAAACCAAACATTTTCCAGCCGTAACGACCAAAGCCATACGCCAGAAAAATCGCAATTAATACAACAGCTCCCATTTTTAACACCTCCTTTTATAAGTTTGCCCAATCGATAATGACTTTTCCGGACAAAATCGTGACGTCAAAACCCTCGGCCTGTAATTGATCAATGGCTTCTTGCGATGGCAAGTTACGATTAATTGACACGGTGGTTTTACCCATCATTGCTGCCTACTGGATTTCTGACTGGATCTTAGTTGCTGCATAATTTTTTTGTGCCTCACGTACTGTATCCGCTAACCCAGCAAAATTATTTTGATTATCCATTTCAAATTCCTTCTTTCTGACTTATTAAAATAAAAGTTTTACAATTAACCAAATAACAAAACTCCAAAACGCTACTAAACCAACGATGATAGCTATCAATCCACAATTAAAACCGTTTAAAAATTTACGCATTATAAAACGCTCCTACTCAATTTATGTCTCCGGTGTGCTCCGATTGTTTAATTTTTAAAACTCAACATAAATTTGTCTAAATCGTTACGGTCATAGCGGATACAGCCATCAATTCGAATCTCAGGTAACTCTTTATTTACCGTCCATTTATCAAAGGTGACCTGTGATACATTTAAATACTTTGCGGCAGTTTTTTTATTCATAAACTGCGGCACACGCTGATTACTGGCCTTCTCAAAAGTTGCCTGAGCCAGGTCAATGATTGATTGCTTAATCTCATTCTGCATTTCATCGCTCAGAAATTGGATTTCCATGTACCCACCCCCTTTGGTCAATCCTTAATATCTAACACCCGATAAATTTTCTTTCGAATAGCAACCGAGCTGGGTCTCATGTCCCCCTTAATGGCTTGATTAGCCCGTACAGGACTGATATCAAGTAATCGTGCTAATTCAACTTGGGTCATATGGTGTTGGACAAGCGCTGATTTAATATTTGTTTCAATTTCTTGTACTAGATTTGCCAATTGCTGTTCTGCCATACGAATCACCTCGATTCAAAAATTTCTTGATAAAATATGTTTGACCTTTGCCTGTCACTTTTGGCGTTTTAGAGATTGACGTATGACCGTCTGAGTGATTAATGACTGTTTCTTTAACTTTGAACAGGCCTAAGTCCATTGATCGTTGTGTTGGCATATTACGATCCATGCGATTGCCGCTAATTAGATAACCATGCTTACGCATCCAAGCAAACAAACGATTAGCACCAATATCTACTCCATTACCACGTAACAGTTTGGCTAAATCGCCAACTAGAATTGCAGTGTGACTAACTGCTACAGCCTCCGCAAATAGCGCTTTAGGCTTCATCTCGTTTACTTTTTGCTCTGCGACCAAGCGATCTGCTTTTTCTTGTTTAAGTTGTGTGGCTAACCCAATGATGAAATCTGGATTAGTTAGTGTATTTTCAATTGTTTCGCTAGTCATATAGGCTCCATGCTTACGGATCGTTGGCAAAACTTCATGTGTTATCCAATGCTTAAATTCCTTTGCCTGTGGTAACTTACTGCCCAATACTAATGAGTAAAGGCCAGATTCATTAATGACTGTCAGTCCTCTAGGCGACTCAAAAGTACCGTTTTGGTAGTTTTGCCGATCATCAATATCTACGTGTCTATTAATATCGCGACTAGAATTCTGATAGCCAAGAATTTTGGCTACATCTTTGCCGACAAAATAAGGTACGTTATTAATCAAAACAGTTCGGATACTGTTACCTTTAAAATTAAAAATCTGTGGCCAATTCATTTGCAAACCTTCTCTCTGTTATAATTTAATTAGCATATAGAAAAGAGGTGACATACATGCCATATTCAAAGCGTGAACATGAGCTGGCCTTAGCAACCGCAATTGCAATGACAACTGCAGACTATCAAATGGAAAAAACTGAAGCTAAGGCTAATAACAAAAAATACGATCCAAATAACGGTATCGAAATTTTTGAACAAGCTTATCAACATGCATTAAAGTATTACAGCGGAAACTATCCTGATTAATCTTTTCGCCGAATGCTAGTTAGCTCTTTTTCATCTGCTAAATCACTATGAACTTGGCTGAGTACATAATCAGCCTGTTCATATGTGAGTGACGGCTGCTGGAAAAGAGCTTTTTTAACTGATTCCACTCCATCTACAAACCATTTTTCGTTTTTATAGTTCCAGCGATCTACCTTTTCATTCTTCATTTTTGCCACCCCCCTTAATTAATTTATTAATCAAGTCATTGATTTATTTTACTCGATAGAGTAAAATGTAGGTATAAATAAAAGCGTATAAAAAACTTATCCCGTCAACTTCAACACCGACAGTCGTTATTGGCAGGGGCTTGTTTTTTTATTGCTTAATTACTTGATGAATTAATTATAATTCAATGCAGTAAAATAGTCAACACGTTTTTACTACATCGAATTATTTTGCTCATCACAATAGGAGCATATGCTATTATGACAGTATTTGAGAGAACAAAAAAGATGGCTAATAAAAGAGCGCTTAGCTTGCAAAAGGTTGCTGAAAAAGCTGGATTGGGTATTAATAGTATTTACGGATGGAAAAAAAGAGACCCCAGTATTAGTAGACTTAGTAAAGTGGCAAACGTACTAGACGTCTCTGTAGATTATTTACTTGGAAAAACTGATAACCCCAGTTCTGATAATACAGAAGAAAAAAAAGTCGATATTGAAGACGAACATGTTATTATGACTTACCAGGGCAAACCTATCCCTAAAGAAGACATGGAAATTATCAAGCGTCTTTTGAGAGGAAAATAGTCTATGAATGAAATTAGAGAGCGTAAAATATTTTGTGTAAATGCATAAAAGATTTCTGAATTGTATAGAAAT
>NZ_AYYI01000017.1 GCF_001436505.1 Loigolactobacillus rennini DSM 20253
TTAAGCTGCTTCGCGCCGAGGGTAGTTGGGGGAGCACCCCCTGCCAGCGTAGGTCGTTGCCACGCTAACAAAATAAGCGGTCGAGTCAATTCAACTGACTCGACCGTTTTTTTATGTTATTGTAACGCTGGTTGGTAAGCGCTTAGAAAATAATTTTCAACGTACGTTTGCTAAAATGTATATTTATCATGGTTGTTCCAACAAACTTTAATTTAAATTTTCATGATTATTGCAGGCGTTTTCAGATTGTGCTATGCTGAAGTAGAAAACAGTTTAGTGAAATTGTATAGTGTACAACTGAGCAATCTTTTTAAGCGCTTACCGGGGCTAAACGGCGATATTATGCGAATCCTATTTTTACTTTGTGAAAATAATCGCCTAACCGCCTAAAGATCTGTTTTTAATTATTAATACACTATATAATATTTTGCTAATGCAATAAGGAGGAATTACACATGGGCAAAATCGATTTCAAAGCTATTTTAGCGACTGAAAATAATTTCCCAGAACAACAAGTGCTAGACGAAAAAGGCAATGTTGTTGATCAGGATTTAATGCCAGATTTAACTGATGACCAATTGGTTGAACTAATGACACAAATGGTCTGGACCCGGACTTTAGATAAACGTTCGACTGCATTAGGGCGGCAAGGCCGGTTAGGGTTTTATGCGCCAACTGCTGGTGAAGAGGCTAGCCAGCTTGCTAGTAATTTTGCAATGCAACCAGATGATTTCTTATTCTCTGGCTACCGCGATGTGCCACAATTAGTTCATCATGGCTTAACTTTGGCACAAGCTTTTCTGTGGTCACGTGGTCACATTGCTGGCAATAATTATTCTGAAAAATTACAAGCGGTTCCACCACAAATTATTATTGGTGCGCAGTACGTGCAGGCTGCCGGTGTAGCGCTAGGAATTAAGAAAAATAAAAGTGGTCAAGTTGCTTATGCTTATACTGGTGATGGTGGTACTTCACAAGGGGATTTTTATGAAGGAATCAACTTTGCTGGTGCCTTCAAAGCGCCTGCAGTTTTTGTAGTGCAAAACAATGGCTTTGCGATTTCCGTTCCTCGGGCTAAACAAACAGCTGCGCCAACGTTAGCTCAAAAGGCTGTTGCAGCTGGTATTCCAGGTGTTCAAGTAGATGGTATGGATGCATTAGCAGTTTATGCAGTGATGAAAGCTGCACGTGATTTTGCTGCTGCAGGAAATGGTCCTGTCTTAATTGAAACGATGACTTATCGCTACGGAGCTCACACATTATCGGGTGATGATCCACGCCGTTACCGGACTAAAGATTTGACAGCTAAGTGGGAAGAACGTGATCCATTAATTCGGATGCGTAACTATTTGACTGCTAAAGGCTTGTGGTCAGAGGAAAAAGAAAATGCAGTTATTGATCAAGCAAAAGCAGATGTTAAACAAGCATTGGCAGAAGCGGATGCGGTTCCAAAACAAAAAATTTCAACTTTCTTAGAAAACACTTATGCTGTTCAACCGCAAAATATTCAAGAACAAATTGCAGCATATAAAGCAAAGGAGGACGCGCAAAATGGCTAAAAAAACAATGATCAAAGCGATCACCGATGCGCTAGACCTTGAATTAGCACATGATGATAAACTATTAGTTTTCGGTGAAGATGTGGGTAAAAATGGCGGCGTTTTCCGTGCTACTGAAGGCCTACAGGAAAAACATGGTGAAGATCGTGTATTTGATACACCATTGGCAGAATCCGGTATTGGTGGCTTATCAATTGGTTTGGCATTACAAGGCTGGCATCCAGTACCAGAAATACAATTTTTCGGCTTTGTGTTTGAAGTAATGGATTCAATTGGTGGTCAAATGTCACGTTTCCGTTATCGAATGGATGGTAGCCGCCATCTACCGATCACGATCCGTTCTGCTTTTGGTGGCGGTGCGAAAACACCAGAAATGCACTCTGATAGTTTTGAAGGATTGATTACGCAATTTCCGGGTATTCGGGTAGTTGTTCCAAGTAATCCTTATGATGCTAAGGGCTTATTAATTTCTTCTCTTCGCTCTGAAGACCCAGTTTTATTTCTGGAACACATGCGGTTATACCGGTCATTCCGTGAAGAAGTACCGGATGAAAGCTACACAGTTCCGTTAGATAAAGCTGCGGTAGCGCGCGAAGGCAATGACGTTACCATTGTCACTTATGGTGCAATGGTTCGAGAAAGCTTGAAGGCAGCAGATGAACTGGCTAAAAACAACATTTCTGCTGAAGTGATTGATTTGCGCACAATTGCACCACTTGATGTTGAAACCATTTTAACGTCGGTTAAAAAAACTGGTCGCGTCGTTGTAGTACAAGAAGCACAACGTCAAGCAGGCGTTGGGGCACAAGTTGCTGCTGAAATTGCTGAAAAAGGCATTTTATATTTAGATGCACCTATTAGCCGTGTTGCGGCACCAGATACACCTTATCCATTTGCTGAGGCTGAACCTGACTGGTTGCCTAACAGTAATGATATCGTTGAAGCAGTTAAGAAAGTTCGTGAATTTTAGTTAGGGAGTGACAATGCATGGCATATCAATTTAAATTACCAGACATTGGGGAAGGTATGACGGAAGGTCAAATTACCCAATGGTATGTTAAACCAGGTGATGAAATTAAAGAAGACGACAATTTAGTTCAAATTGAAAACGATAAATCAGTTGAAGATATCACGTCACCGGTTACTGGTAAAATCAGTAAAATTTTAGTTGATGAAGATAGTACGGCTACAGTAGGTCAGCCGCTGGTTGAGATTATGACGACTGATAAAGTGGCGGCTGAAGACACTGCAGATAACGAATCGACTAGCGCACCAGAAAGTCAGCCTGAACAACCAACAACACCAACTGAAACAACAACTACTGATCATTTCCCTGTTTTGGCAATGCCATCTGTTCGGAAATACGCACGTGATCAGCAAATTGATCTTGGCAATGTTAAAGGAACTGGTCGTCATGGACAAATCACAAAGTCGGATGTGGATCAAGCTTTGAAGGGTGGTAGCCAACCAGCACCTGCGGCATCTACTGCATCAGCTCCTACAGCCGATAAACCAGCACCACTACCAGCTGGGATCAGTGATCAAGAAACACGTGAAAAGATGACGCCGATGCGCAAGGCGATTGCAAAATCAATGATTAACAGCAAGCACACCATTCCGCATGTCACCTTATTTGATGATGTGGAAGTCTCTAAACTAGTGGCACACCGGAAGAAATTTAAGGATGCTGCAGCTAAGCAAGACATTAAATTAACTTTCTTGCCTTATGTCGTTAAGGCATTAGTGATTGTTTTACGTGAATTCCCAATTTTCAATGCTTCTTTAGATAATGAAACACAAGAAATTGTTTACCGCCATTACTTTAACGTTGGCATTGCGACCAACACTGATCACGGCTTGTATGTGCCAGTACTCAAACAAGCAGAAACTAAAAGTATCTTCACTTTAGCTAAGGAAATTGCTGAAAATGCACAGAAAGCAGCGGACAGTAAGCTTAAAGCTAGTGAAATGAATCATGGCTCGATTTCAATTACAAACATTGGATCTATGCGTGGTGGCTGGTTCACGCCAGTAATTAATTATCCAGAATCAGCTATTTTAGGCGTTGGTTTCATTAAGAAAGAACCATACGTTAATGCTGATGAGCAAATTGTTGTTGGCCGGATGCTAAAATTATCCTTATCCTTTGATCACCGCTTAATTGATGGTGCAACGGCACAGGAAGCAATGAATCGGTTAAAAGGCTTATTACAAGATCCAGAATTATTATTGATGGAGGGGTAAAGTATGGTTGTAGGCGATTTTGCAGTTGATTTAGATACAGTAGTTGTAGGTTCTGGCCCCGGTGGGTATGTTGCTGCAATCCGTGCAGCTGAACTTGGTCAAAAAGTGACAGTGATTGAGCGTGAATTTATTGGTGGTGTTTGCTTAAACGTTGGTTGCATTCCATCAAAAGCTTTAATTGCCATTGGTCATCGCTATCAAGAAGCATTAGGTTCCAAGACATTAGGTATTTCTAACGAAAATACAAAACTTGATTTCGGCGTAGCACAAGATTGGAAACAGCATCAAGTCGTCGAGCGGTTAACTGGTGGTGTGTCTAGTTTATTCCGGAAACACAAAATTGATGTCATTCGCGGAGAAGCTTTCTTAAAGGATGATCGTAGTTTGCGGGTTGTTGAGAAAGATAAAGCTCAAACTTATACCTTTAAGAACCTGATTTTGGCAACAGGGAGTCGGCCAATCGAAATTCCTGGATTTAAATTTGGTGGTCGAATTTTAGATTCTACTGGCTGCTTGAATTTGCCAGAAATTCCTAAAGATTTTGTCATTATTGGTGGTGGCTATATTGGCTGTGAATTAGCGAGTGCTTATGCTAATTTAGGGTCTCATGTCACAATTCTTGAAGGCACTGATTCTATCCTGCCAAACTATGAAAAAGATATGGTTGCAGTTGTCTTAAAACGGTTTAAGCAATTGAATATCGATGTTGTGACAGGTGCAATGGCTAAGCAAGCGACTGAAACGGATAATGGCGTTAAAGTGGATTATGAATTGAATCAAAAAGTTCAATCGCTTAATGCTGACTATGTTATGGTCACTGTTGGTCGGCGGCCAAATACAGATGATTTGGGCTTTGAGCAGGCTGGCATTGAAATGGGCGAAAAGGGATTAGTTAAAGTAGACCAACAAGGTCGGACGAATAAAGCTAATATTTATGCCATTGGTGATATTGTTCCCGGTGCAGCTTTAGCACATAAAGCAAGTTATGAAGGTAAGGTGGCAGCAGCTGCGATTGCTGGTAAATCAGATATTGTTGATTACCATGCAATGCCAGCAGTTTGCTACACTGATGTTGAATTGGCAACTACCGGAATGACAGTAGCGGAAGCTAAAGCGGCTGGTATTGAGGCGCAAACCTTTAAATTCCCATTCATGGCAAATGGTCGTGCCCTTTCATTAGGTGAAAAAGATGGATTTGTTCGCTTAGTTGTTCGTAAGTCAGACCAGATGTTGTTAGGAGCACAGATTGCTGGGCCTGGTGCAAGCGACCTAATTGCTGAACTAACTTTTGCGATTGAAAGTGGCGCTAATGCAGAAGATATTGCGCTGACAATTCACCCACATCCAACTCTCAGTGAAACAATTTCTGATGCTGCTGATGTTGCATTGGGTCTACCAACTAACATTTAAAGGAAAAAATTAAAGGACGATCAACATGTACTATGTTGCAATGCAATCGCGGGATATTCGGCAAAACCTCGCAACTGAACAATATCTAATGAACGAAAAAGATTTTGGTGCCCCCTTGTTATTGTTTTATATTCAGTCACCTTCAATTATCGTGGGGCGTAATCAGAATACGCTGGAAGAAGTAAACCAGAAGTATGTCCGTGAGCATAACATTACGGTTACACGCCGTTTATCAGGTGGTGGTGCGGTTTATGATGATCTAGGAAACGTGTCGTTTAGTTTTGTGGTTGATCAGAATAAACATCGTTTTGGTAATTTTAAAGCTTTTACGCAGCCGATAATTAATGCGTTGCACGAATTAGGCGCAACCTCTGCCGAAGTTTCCGGCCGCAATGATTTACTGATTGACGGTAAGAAATTCTCTGGTAATGCGATGTACACTAAAGCTGGCAAAACTTTCTCTCACGGTACGCTGATGTTAGACGTCGATTTAAATGTCGTTAACCAAGCCTTGAATGTGCCTGCAGATAAAATTAAGTCTAAAGGAATTAAGTCTGTTCGTAGCCGGGTAACTAATTTACGGCCGTATTTAGCACCTCAATACGCGCACATTACGACGCCGGAGTTTCGAGATTTACTCATCCAGCGGCTTTTAGGTGTCGAGAGCTTAGCGGCTGCTAAACCATATGAGTATCAATTAACTGCAACTGACCGACAGCGCATTACTGCGTTGCGACAACAGTTGTACGATAATTGGGATTGGGTCTATGGTCATTCGCCAGAGTTTACGGTTAAAAAGCGGCAGCATTTTGACATGGGGACCATTGATGCCCGGTTCTTAATTCAGGCAGGTAAAATTGCTAACGTTACATTTTACGGTGATTTCTTTGGCACACGTGATGTACGTGAACTTGCAAAACGTCTGCAAGGCGTCAATTATGATCGACAACACGTTGCTGCAGCTTTGCAACAAGTCGATACTCAACAGTATTTTAATGGGATTGCGAAAACTGCATTATTAAACTTATTAACAGAATAATGAATTGAGTAAAGGACGGTAAACATGTATTATATCGCAATGAAGTCGCGTGATATTCGTCAGAATTTAGCGACTGAACAATATTTAATGAATGAAAAAGAATTCGATGCGCCTTTATTGTTATTTTATATTGAAGGGCCATCCATTATTGTTGGCCGTAACCAAAATACGTTGGAAGAAGTAAATCAAAAATACGTTCGCGAACACAATATTACGGTAACGCGGCGTTTATCTGGTGGTGGGGCCGTTTACCACGATTTAGGTAATCTCTGCTTTAGTTTTGTTGTGGATGCCAAAGACGAAAAATTTGGTAATTTTAAAGCTTTTACACAACCAATTGTGGACGCGTTGCACGAATTAGGCGCAACTTCTGCCGAAGTTTCTGGTCGTAATGATATGTTAATCGATGGCAAAAAATTTTCCGGTAGTGCCATGTATACAAAACGTGGTAAAACTTTCTCCCACGGGACGTTAATGTTGGACGTTGATTTAAATGTAGTAACTCATGCGCTTAATGTACCTGAAGATAAAATTAAATCCAAGGGAATTAAATCAGTACGTAGTCGGGTAACTAATTTACGGCCGTATTTGTCTCCTGAATATGCGGATATCACGACAGAACAGTTTCGTGACTTATTGATTCAGCGGCTTTTAGGTGTTGATAGCCTTGCAGCAGCAAAACCACATGCGTATCAATTAACACCAGAAGATGAAAAAGAGATCACTAAAATCCGTAAACAATATTATGATAATTGGGATTGGGTCTATGGTCATTCACCAGAATTTACGGTTAAAAAGCGGCAGCATTTTGACATGGGGACCATTGATGCCCGGTTCTTAATTCACGATGGTAAAATTGCTAATGTGGTTTTTTATGGCGATTTCTTTGGTGCTGGCGATGCGTCAGAATTGGCTGAAAAGCTTAAAGGCGTGGTTTATGATCGGCAACATGTGGAACAAGTGTTACAGCAAGTCGACACACAAAAGTATTTTAATGGCATTCCAGAAACAGATTTGCTCAACTTATTAGTTGAATAAGGGCCATAATAAAGTAGTTGTTAGCGGCCAAAAAGACGAGACAATTCACGTTAGTGAACTGTCTCGTCTTTGTTATGGTAGACAACAGAAAGTTAGTCGTTTGTATTTTCCATGTTAATTAGCCAGTTTTTTGGCCTGGAAATTGGGGTTGCGTAGTGGGCACATAGCGCCAGTATTCCCGCCGTAATGGGTGTGGACGGACTCCAAAGGTTAACCAAGGTTTGCTCCGACCAGAATAGTGAATTAATATTGGATTTTGCCGTGCTTCTTCTGCTAAAATTTCTGCTGGTGCTAATGGATGCTCTTGTTCCCGCCGGATTAAACGTGATTGCATGTTATATTTGGGGTGTAAATATAACCAGTTATCAGCTAAAACTGCATTTAGGGCATCTTGATCGTGGTATTTTAATTTTTCTGGATATTGGTTAATAAACGTCATGACTTTTTCGGTGATTTTTTCTTTGCGCCAGCGTTTCAAGTCAATTAACATGACGCCAGAATTGAAGTAAAATGATTGTTTTGCTTGGATACCCATTTCGGCTAACCGCGGTACGTACCCGGCATCTTCTACCGCACCGATGATTTTACCGTGTAATGGGGTTTGCCAAAGTGTTTCAAGACTGCCATTACAAATCAAATCACAATCTAAATACAATACGCGATCTAAATCTGGCAGCAATTCGGCTGTATAGATTCGATAATAAGCGGCCTTAATGATCCGCTCATCGGTGACTACTTGTTTAAAAAGTTGTTCATCGACGGTTAAAAAACTAATTTTTTGGCAGTTAGGAAATTCACTTTCTAGTTGTTTTAATTGGTTTTTATTTTGTGCATTTAAATGATCATTAAAGATATAAAAAGCAAATTGGTTAACAGTATCGTTGCTTAAAATTGACCGGTAAAGTATTGTGAGTGGTGTGGCAAATTTATTGTTTGCAGTTGAGACAATTGTTAACTTAGTCATTATCTTTCCCCCAATTTCATAAATTAATATTTATTGTTTATATTAGGAATAATAAATAACTGGCTGTAATTTGACAACCTTTATGCATGCTTGGGTAAATCTTATTGAATTAATGATTAGGAGGTAAAAAAATGGCAACAATTTATGATGATGATCGGTTTTTTAAACGTTATAGTCAAATGCCGCGAAGTCAAAAAGGGCTAGCGGCTGCTGGCGAATGGCCAGCTTTTAAAACTTTATTGCCGGATTTAAAAGGGAAAAAAGTGTTGGATTTGGGTTGCGGTTATGGTTGGCATTGTCGGTATGCTGCTGCACAGGGGGCTGATTGTGTAGTAGGTGTGGATATTTCTAATAAAATGTTAGCTCAAGCGCGACAACAAACGCAAGATTCTCAGGTAACTTATATTCAAAGTGACATTGCGACTTTTCAGTCTGAACAGCGGTTTGATGTTGTATTGAGTTCACTTGCGTTACATTATATTCAAAACTTTCAACAAGTTGTCAAACGGGTGCGGGCTTTATTAAATCAGCATGGTGTTTTTCAATTTACGATAGAACATCCAATTTTTACTGCAGAAGGTCATGAAGAATGGATCAAAGCTGCAGATGGTAGCTTAAAGTATTGGCCAGTCGATCATTATTTTGCAGAAGGTAAACGACAAACTGATTTTTTAGGCACTACTGTGACCAAATATCATCATACCTTATCCACATTAATTGATGGTTTGCTAACTAATGGTTTTACATTACAACGTATAGCTGAACCACAACCACCTGAGGAGTTGCGAGATTTACCAGAAATGCAACCTTCTACACGCGTTCCCATGATGTTAATTATAAAAGCACAAAAATGAGGTTGATTTTAATTGGTTGGAGAATTGTGACTTGACCAAAATTAGGAGCTACGCTATACTATTTAAGTGTTGATTGTTTGATGCAGCTTTAGCTCAGCCGGTAGAGCGCATCCATGGTAAGGATGAGGTCGTCAGTTCGAATCTGATAAGCTGCTTAACATTGACCTAAATGGTGGCTAAAAAATGGTGATTTAAAGTCATTAATATCCAGCGGCTGCCTGAAGGAACGTAATTTAATCAAAAAACGGTTGTTCCATAATTTGGGGACAACCGTTTTTTGATCGTGTCAATTAAGGTGCTGTGTGACTTTTAGTAATTGATTGACGTTGCACCAGTTTGGTTGGGATTTGCTGAATAAAGCGGCAAGGCCCGCCCTGACTGATTAAAATTAATTCATGCATCGCACGGGATGCCATGGTATATAAAATGTGCTGGTCTTGCGTTGTTTTAAATTGACTTTTGGCAACGTTATAAGCGATAACGGCATCAAATTCTAGCCCCTTTGCTAAATAGATAGGTAAAATGACAATTCCTTTAGGTAAAGCCCGGTCTGTATCTGTTAATAAAGTTGTTTCGCTATCTAGTTTTAAACGGGCAAACAACCAATCACTGGTTGCTTGATTTTTAGTCAAAATTGCGACGGTTTCATGGCGCAAACGTAGTTGTTGGCATTTCTGACTGATTTGTTGCAAACTATCAGTGGCAGTGGAAGTTGTAATGAGCTGTGGCTGCCGTCCTTGCCGGTTAAAAGCTTCAATTTGGTTGTTATCGCCTAACGTGGCTGCTGCAAATTTTGTGATCGGATAAGTTGATCGGTAACTTTTATTGAGGGTAATGACATTGATCCGTTTCGTTTGAAAAATGATTGGCAATTGTCGTTGAAAATCAATTTGTTTTTCTCCAGTGAACAAGTCTTGAGCGCGATCACCTAATAGTGTGAATTTGGCATTTGGAAAAGCATGCCGGATGTACCTTAATTGTGCAGGTGTATAGTCTTGCATCTCATCGATAAATAGGTGTTGTAAAGCATGGTTTTGACCACTGCCAGTCAATTGATCACGCAAATATAATAATGGTGTTGCATCAGCTAGTCGTAAGTAATGTCGTTCCAACTGTTGTCGGTAAGTAGCCATCATGGTTTGCCAGATCTTTGCCGGTACTGGAATCTGTGGCACAGAAGCCATGAAATTTGAATATTGTTGGTAAATATCGATAAAATAATCATTATAAAGGGCATCATAAACAACAGCAAAACGTTTCCGCACAATTGCTTCTGCAATGAAGCGCCATTCAGCATCACCGGTAGTGAAATGATGGTGGCCAATGATTTGCCGATAGCGTTCATCACTGAGAATGTCGATTTCAGCAGCGACCCAATCAGCAGTGGCTTCTGTTTTAATTTTATGCTTCAAACGTTTAATCAATGTATTTTTAGTGGCTAAGAATTTATCTGCAGCCAGCATTTTTTCCGGTAATTGTGCGTAAATCGTTTGAATTTCTTGCTGGCTGAAAAATACTTGACCGTTAGCATAAATTGCAGTAAAGGCCAGTTGGCTAGGTTTTAGCTGGGCTAAATAGGTGTCGATGGCACTCATATAAGCTAAACTTTCCTTGAAGTGGCGTATTTGTTGCGCTAATGGTGGAAAGTTAGCTTGGTCTTGTTCGTAACGGTCGAATAATGTTTCAACTTGTAAGCCAGAAAAGCGGTAATTTAAGAATTCAGCTAAAGTGACTTGGCGGATGTTTTTTTCGCCTAAACTCGGGAGAACATCTGCAATGTAATGGCTGAATAATCGGTTAGGAGAAAATAAAATCATTTGTTCTGAATTTAATGATTCGCGACTATGATAAAGTAAAAAGGCAATTCGTTGTAAAATTGCCGAGGTTTTGCCAGAGCCAGCCACTCCTTGAACCATTAAAACATCGTGGTGCGTATCGCGAATAATATCATTTTGTTCTTGTTGAATGGTTGCCACAATGTTTTTCATATAATCATTGCGCGCCGTACCTAAAACATATTGTAAGAGGCTATCGCCAACAGTTTCATTGGTATCAAATAAATTTTTGATTTGACCGTGCTCAATTAAAAATTGCCTTTTTTTCAGTAATTTGGCTTGCCTAGTGCCATTAGGTGTCTGATAGCGAACAGTGCCTAAAGTACCGTTGTAATAAATACCAGAAATCGGTGCTCGCCAATCATAGATTAAAAAATGTTGTTGATCGTCAATAAATGAAGCTGTTCCAATGTAGAGTGTTTCTTTTTCACCTGCTTCGTCAATATCTATTCGCCCGAAGTATGGTGATTGGCGTAGTGCTAAAAGTTGTTTAATTTGTTTTTTTAAGATTGCTTCATTTTCAACAGTATGTGCGACCAATTGTTTTTGTTGTTGCACGGCAGCATTTGTTTCAATCCGGTCATCTGCTTCGGTAATGTTGACTCGGGTATTATCACCGTAATTACGTTGCACGGCGGAGGTTTCATGCTGGGCTTGAGCTAACTCTTGCCGTTTTTGGGCCAGCCGTTGGTCGATTTTTTTAATCATGGCAGTGACGCGTTTTTGTTCGGTTACTTTTGTTTTAGAATCCAAAAAACGGCCTCCTTTAGTGATAAAAGGTGTGCTCAAAAGAGGTTTCTAATTCAATCAATGAAGTCATGAATTAAGTTAACGTCTTAAGGCACACTTTTGTATTGATCATTTATTAGTCAATTGTGTCTATTTTACGCTAGGAAGATTTAAGCGTCCAGTCACTAGCCTTATTAATAGGTCGTTGACAGCCAGCAAGCAAATCGTTAAAATGTAGGCAACACGTTGAAAGGGAAAGTAACTGCCAGCAACCAGTTTTCAGCGAGCCGTTGGTAGGTGTGAAACGGCACTGTCTGCAGTGAGTGGGCCCTTGAGTGCAATGATGAAAATTAGTAATGATTGCGGTGGTTGCGCCTTAAGCAAAAGTGGTGTCGAAAAACGGCACAATTTAGGTGGTACCACGACATTTGGCGTCCTATTGATAGCAATATCAATAGGACCTTTTTTATTAGGAAAGGGGATTAATATGGCAAAAAAAGTATTATTAACAGGTGATCGGCCGACAGGTCAACTACATATCGGACACTACATTGGCTCTTTACGCAATCGTGTCAAGATGCAAAATTCTGGTCAATATCAACCTTACATTATGATTGCAGATATGCAGGCGCTAACGGATAATGCCCGTGATCCAGAAAAAATTCGTCACAGTTTATTACAGGTGGCTTTAGATTATTTAGCGGTAGGCATTGATCCAGCTAAGACGACGATACTGGTTCAATCACAAGTACCGGCACTAAATGAACTCACGATGCACTATTTAAATTTGGTTAGTGTGGCGCGCTTGCAGCGTAACCCAACAGTTAAAAATGAAATCCAACAAAAGGGATTTGGTCAAAGTATTCCAGCAGGCTTTTTAATCTATCCGGTTAGTCAAGCTGCTGATATCACAGCATTTAAAGCTGAAGTTGTCCCGGTAGGCGACGATCAAGAACCAATGCTAGAACAGACACGCGAAATTGTGCGTAGTTTTAACCACATTTATCAAAAATCAGTATTGGTTGAACCAGAAGGTGTTTTCCCACCGCATGGGCAGGGGCGTCTGCCTGGCTTAGATGGCAATGCTAAAATGAGCAAATCTTTAAATAATGCGATTTATCTAGCTGATTCGGCAGATGTGATTCAAAAAAAAGTTATGGCGATGTATACAGATCCACAGCATGTTCATGTTGAAGATCCTGGTCGCGTGGAAGGTAACGTTGTCTTTACTTACTTAGATGTTTTTGCACAAGATAAAGCTTATGTAGCTGAATTGAAGGCACAATATCAAGCTGGTGGCTTAGGAGATGTTAAATTAAAGCGCTATTTAAATGAAGTCATTCAAGCTGCTTTAGCACCAATTAGAAAACGACGTGAAACATATGCTAAGGATCCGGCAGCTGTTTACTCAATTTTAGAAAAAGGTAGTGCTAAGGCTAATCAGGTTGCACAACAAACGTTGTCTGAAGTGCGTGCGGCCATTGGCATCAATTACTTTGGTTAAGGATAAACGTTAAATTTAATTAAGTAGGTGGAATGATGGAACTGAAACAATTTATGTCTGAATTGGCTTCAGCGGCCCCCACGCCAGGTGGTGGTGCTGTTAGTGCTTTAAACGGTGCACTAGCAGCAGCTTTGACCAGTATGGTAGCAAATTTAACGCATGGGAAGTGTCAGTCTAGCGAAGACCTAGTGGCATTACAGCAATTATTAACCACCGTTCAGCAACTACAACATGAATTAACTGCACAAATTAAGGCAGACGCTGAAGGGTTTATGCCTTTAGCACAAGCGTACCGGTTGCCAAAACAACACCCACAGCGAGCGGATATTTTAGAATCAGCGTTAGCCGGCGCGGTGTGTGCACCGTTAAAAACTTTGCAATTATTAGCACAATTAGTGCCTTTGTTGGAACAGCTTCTAACTCAAGCTAATCAATTAGTGGTCAGTGACGTTGGCGTGGCTGCTACCGGATGTTCAAGTGCATCGCAAGCGGCTGCATTAACGGTTTATGTCAATACGCGCCTGATGCATAATCGAAAGCATGCAGCGACACTAAATGCACAAACAGCACACTTAGCGTCAGCTAACGTTGCAAGTTGTCAAAAGATTTATCAACAAGTGCTAATGCAGTTAACCTAGTGCACAAACGGCACTGCTAATTGCTATCGACGTGAATCGATAACAGTTGACAGTGCCGTTTAGTGTTTGTAAAAATTTTTAATCAGTAGTGTATGGTCGTTAAGGTTTTGCCATAAAGTTCATTGCTGAAAGAAAATCATGAATTCGTTGTGTTGGTTCAGTGAAGAAGGCTTCTGGTTTTCCACGATAAGAAATTTTACCATCTTCCAGAAAGATGATCTGATCAGCAACGCCCCGGGCAAATTCCATATTGTGAGTGACCACGATCATTGAATCATGGGCTTGTGCTAATTTTAGTAACACACGGAGGACATCAGCTTCTAATTCTGGATCCAATGCAGATGTTGGTTCATCAAAGAACATGTATTTTGGTTTCATAGCAAGTGCGCGCGCAATGGCGACACGCTGTTGTTGTCCACCAGATAATGAAGCAGGAAATTGATCTGCTTTATCTGCTAAACCTACCTGCGCTAACAAGTCTTTGGCGTTCGCGTTTGCTTTAGCAGGTGATTGTTTCAAAACGTGAATCGGTGCTTCAGTCACATTTTTTTGGACGGATAAATGTGGAAATAAATTAAAATCTTGAAATACCATTCCAGTTTGTTGACGAATCTTTAAAATGGCTTTTTCGGAAAGTGATTGTTTAAAGTCTAACGTTAAATTATCAAAATGATAACGGCCACTTTCAGGCCGTTCTAATAAATTTAGTGAGCGCAATAACGTGGATTTTCCTGAACCTGAAGGGCCAACAATCACCGTTGTTTGGTGTTCTGGGAAAGTGACATTAATATCGTTTAAGGCATGATGGCCGGTATAGATTTTATTGACGTGCTCAAGCTTTAGCAAATTAATCCCTCCCGAATGCTAATTTTGTTTTGGAACATACCGTGATGTCCATTTTTCTAAGTAACCTTGTAAAATGGTTAATAGTGTGCAAATGATTAAGTAAATTAAGGCAACTAAAGAATAAAGTAGTAGTGGCTCATAGGTTTTGGCAGAGATTTGTTGTCCAACAGTAAACATTTCAACAATGGTAATGCTAGAAGCCAATGAAGTATCTTTAACTAAACCGATAAAGGAATTAGATAGTGGCGGCAGGGAAACCCGTGCAGCTTGTGGTAAAATGATCCGCAATAAGACTTGGCGGCGCGTCATCCCTAAAGTTAATGCCGCTTCCCACTGGCCATTAGGAATTGATAAAATTGCAGCCCGAATGGTTTCAGAACTATAGGCTCCTACGTTTAAAGTAAAGGTGATGATAGCCGCTGCCCATGGGCTAAATTGGATGCCTAAATTTGGTAAACCAAAGAAGATAATGAATAATTGGACTAATAATGGCGTGCTACGAAATAACCAAACATATCCCCAAAAAATTCCGCGGATGAGTTGGAAAGGCCCACGTAATGGGGATAAACGAATGATGGCAGTTAATAAAGCAAGCAGTAGGCCTAAAGTAAATGAAATTAAAGTTAATGGAATCGTGTACTTAATTGCGGCTGTAATAATTTGTGGTAGCGAAGAAGTCACAATTTGCCAAGTTCCGCCGGTCATAAAAATCATCCTTTCTATATACGGGTACAACGTACTAAGCGACTAAGTAGCGTAAATAAAACGGGGTTACGGCAAAATCACTTTTGCCACAACCCCGTGACTTGCTGTTTATGATGTCAACTGGTGCGTTTACTTTTTAGTAACGTCGGTACCAAAGTATTTTTGCGATAACGATTTTAGTGTGCCATCTTTACGCAATTGACGCAATGCTTTGTTAACAGATTTTTTCAGTTTCTTGTCTTTTTTGTTCATCATACCAGCAATTTTTTGTGTCTTTAAAGTTGACCCCGCTGGAATGACTTTGATTTTGGCATTTGATTTTTGCTTTTGGTAAGCACCGATGGCCTCAACTGAATTAATGGTGCCATCTGCTCGGCCTTGTTGAACCAATTCGATAGATTGTTCGAACCCGGTACTAGGCACGATTGTTGCACCAAGACGTTTAGCATCCGTTGCGTTATTACTGGAAGCTGTCTGAGCAACTTTTTTACCTTTAATATCCTTAATCTTTTTAATTTTATGATTGCCCTTCTTAATGACTAAGGCAGATTTACTGTAAATATAAGGGGTCGAAAAACCATATTTTTTCTTTCTTTTATTTGAAATTGCCATATTGTTTAAAACCAGATCGTATTTATTCACATTTAAACCGGCAATTAAAGAATCAAATTGCGTTTCAACAAAGACGGGTTTTAAGTGTAATTTCTTTGCAACTGCCCGGCCTACGTCAACTTCATAGCCAGTTAATTTACCTTTTTTATGAAACCCATAAGGCTGATAAGTACCTTCTAAACCAATTTGTAGCGTGCCTTTTTTATTAAGTTCGCTATTTACACCTTTGCTAGCGGCCTGTGTTGGTGCATTAGTCGGTGCGATAGCTAACAAAGCAACGGCTGCAATAATCCCAAAAATTCCCCAAAACTTTTTCATCTATTGGTCACCTCATTAATTTTTAACTTACAAATAGTTAACGGATTTAAGTATATAACATTTTGAGTCACTTTTTAACTAGGTTGTTGCATTTTCTTTGTTTTACCATGATAAAATAAACTGGTAAATCGGTTTAGAAAGGGGATAAATGGATTGCCGAAAAAATTTTACCAATTATCACGCTTGGAACGACTTGCGGCCTTACAAACAGAAAAAACACTAACAACTGGCGATGCTGCTTTTTTTCGTGCAGGCAAATCATTAACGCAACAACGTGCGGGACAATTAATTGAAAATCAATTAACCACTTTTTCATTACCAGAAGGAATGGCGCGCCAGCTTTTGGTTAACGGAAAATATTACCAGGTGCCCATGGTAACGGAAGAGCCTTCTGTTATTGCTGCTGCGAGCAATGGTGCTAAATTAGCAGTTGCTGGCGGTGGTTTTACCACCAATCAGCCTCAGCGCTTATTGATCGGTCAAATTATTATCATAGATATTGCAGATATGAAAAAATTGCAGTTGCAACTTGAAAAAAGTAAAACCGCCTTACTAAAAATTGCTAACGCTGCGCACCCTTCATTACAGCAGCGTGGTGGTGGAGCTAAATGGCTACGCTTGCGACCATTAAGTCAGCAAGAGCTGTCATTAGATTTGGCAGTGGATGTTCAACAGGCCATGGGCGCTAATATGATAAATACCATGCTTGAGGCAGTTGCAGCCGAATTACGGCCGCATTTGCAGGCAACTATTTTGATGAGTATTTTATCTAATCATGGGCCAGATAATTTGGTGACAGCTAAAGTTGCACTTCCGCTAGCAGCATTAAGTACAGCAAAAATAAATGGGACGTTAGTCGCTAGTAAAATTGCAGCAGCCAGTCGGATTGCCCAGTTAGATCCCTATCGTGCTGTCACGCACAATAAAGGCATTATGAATGGCATCACTGCGGCTGCATTGGCGTTTGGTAATGATTTTCGGGCCATTGAAAGCGCCGCTCATGCTTTTGCCGTTCGTAATGGTCAATACCGAGGTCTCAGCCAATGGCAAGTACAGGCTAAAACGTTACAAGGTGAATTAACACTGCCTTTACCCGTAGGATTTGTCGGTGGTGCCACTAAGGCATTACCAGCAGTTAAACCTAACCAACGTTTAGCGCACATTGACTCTGCTGAAGAGTTGATGCAAGTGTTGTGTGCATTAGGCTTAGCCCAAAACTTAGCAGCTTTGAAAGCTTTAGTGACTACCGGTATTCAGCAAGGACACATGGCACTACAAGTTAAAAGCTTAGCAATTTCTGCTGGCGCTAGTACAGATGAAGTTTTACCATTAAGTAACGCTTTAAAACACGCAAAAACTTTGGATTTGACAACTGCTAAGCAACTTTTGCATGCACTAAGACAGCAACGTTGAGCTTGTACAACCATAAAGACAGCGATTTTAGTCGTTAAACTCAGCTTAATGATCGCTATTTATTTTTATGTTAAATGGATTTAATTATTAGGTGATAGTCATTATCAATTGGCTGCTTTAGATTGTGAAAATAATTTTGGTACTGTTGCGGTGACAGCAGGGGTTGAATTTATTTTGCACAAGCTAACCAGTGTTAAATTTTTATTAGACTGATTATCATGTTACAGTGAATTTGCACAGGAATGGAGGCTGGTTCATTGCAACATCGATATAAGTTAGTGGCAACCTTACTCATTGGTGCAGCGGCATTGATCTTACAATTTATTTTCGCACAGCCGCTGTGGGCTCAAATTTTAGTGACCGTATTAGGGGCATTAATGGCATTTTCATTATTAATTGAAATGATTAAAACGCTGCGCTCAGGTAAATACGGCGTTGATTTACTAGCCATCATGGCGATTGTTGCTACTTTAGCAGTTGGTGAGTATTGGGCTAGTTTATTGGTATTAGTCATGTTAACTGGTGGCGATTCATTGGAAGAGTATGCAGCCAAGCAAGCAGGTCGTGAATTAAAAGCGCTATTGGCTAATTCGCCGCAGGTTGCACATCGACTTGATGGGTTACAATTGACAGACATCACTGCTGAACAAGCCCAAATTGGGGATAAATTAGTGGTCAAGCCTGGTGAGCTAGTCCCAGTTGATGGTCGCGTTTTAGAAGGAACATCAACTTTTGATCAATCTTCTTTGACTGGTGAATCACGGCCAGTTACTAAAGTTCCTGGAACTGAATTGTTGTCTGGTTCAGTCAATGGTGAAACAGCAGTTACCATGGTAGTTGATCGGATCGCAGCAGATAGTCAGTATCAAGCGATTGTTAAATTGGTTAAGACGTCTGAGGCACAACCAGCTCATTTTGTTCGGATGGCGGATCGCTATGCTGTTCCATTCACGGCGATTTCGTTATTGATCGCCGGCTTAGCTTGGTGGTTATCGGGTGATCCAGTTCGATTCGCAGAAGTGTTAGTGGTAGCGTCACCGTGCCCGCTAATTTTAGCAGCACCAGTTGCCCTAGTTGCTGGCATGAGCCGTGCTAGTCGTAATGGGATTATTGTTAAAACTGGAACGACAATTGAAAAGTTAGCTCAAGCTAAGACCATAGCGTTTGATAAAACGGGAACCATTACAAAAGGCCGGCTGACTGTTGCTAACGTTGTGTCAAAAGCTGATTTGTCTGCTGAGCGCTTACTTCAATTTGCAGCAAGTGCAGAACAGCAGTCTAGTCATATTTTGGCACGCTCGTTGGTTGATTATGCTGGCCAAAATCATTTGTTAACATTAGAAAAGCTATCGGAAACTGCAGGGGCTGGTGTGACAGCACAAGTTGCTGGTCATCAGGTAAAAGTAGGCAAATTCAACTATGTGGCACCGCAGCTAGCAGAACAGAAGATTCAACAAACTGCGATTCACGTAGCAATTGACCAAGTTTATCAAGGTTATATCACTTTTCATGATCAAATTCGCCCCGAAGCTGCTGCAATGGTTGAAAGCTTGCCCCACTTAGGTGTACGACACACAATGATGTTAACCGGCGATCAAGCACAAATTGCTCAGACAATTGCACGTGAAGTTAACATTGAGCAAGTTCATGCCCAATGTTTGCCACAAGATAAAATTAAACAATTACGCGCAGTACCTGCAGAAGCTAAACCTGTCATCATGGTTGGTGATGGCGTTAATGATGCGCCATCATTAACAGCTGCTGACGTTGGTATTGCAATGGGAGCACATGGTGCAACAGCAGCAAGTGAATCAGCTGATGCAGTTATTTTAAAAGACGATTTGAATCGCGTAGCAAATGCAATCAAAATTTCGCAAGATACCATGCAAATCGCTAAAAGTGATGTTCTAACCGGTATTGTGATTTTAGTGGTGTTGATGTTAGTGGCTTCGTTTGGTTTCATCCCTGCTTTAGTGGGAGCATTGTTTCAAGAAGTTGTAGACACATTAACAATCTTGTTAGCTTTACGTGCTAAAAAAGGCTTGAAGCAAACTGAGTTAAAAGTTGCGACAGATTAAAATGGGGGAATCATATCAGCTTAGCTTGTTTTGCAGGGGCTAATTGTTTTCTAATCGGTGAAAATGCGGGTAACTCAAATGTATGAGTTACCCGTTATTTATGTCACGTCATGATGGCTATCAAAATAAGTGAGTAGACCGCTTAAAAGCTACTGCAACGTTTTAATAGCATCGTGTAATGATGCTCGCTATGATTAATGATTACCATAAGCTTAGTTCTGACGGCGAGGTGCTAAAGATTATAAAATCTCACTAAAAAACGAGCTATACTATTATAATTTGGAATAGTTGTTTTTTCATTATAAAATTAAAGCGCTATCTTTAGGGGTGGTCAATATAAGCGAATTGTTGCATAATGGGCATAACATAACAAAAGAAAGTGGCATAATGTTACAAGTAAGAACACAGACAATCTCATTATCGTCAGCCCAGTGGCAAACATTAGAAAAACAAGCTTTAGCGTTATCACGTTATATTGTTTTTGAAAGCGCAGATCAGACTAGTGCTTGGTACGGATTTGGTGCCACGGCTATTTGCAAGCCAGCTAATAATGCCGCTGGTTATCAAAAAGTGGCTAATTGGCTGGCGGGTTTACACCAGCAAATGATTAATTCAATTAATCCAGAAATGTTAGCGATTTTAGGCAGCTTTACTTTCATGAAAATTGGCAAGCAACAGCATAATGACTGGCAAAAGTTAAGAAATGGGTATTTTATTTTACCGCGTTTTCTAATTAAGAAAACTGCGCAGAAAACTGATCTCATCGAAACAACCGAACAACAATTTGCAACTGCAGATATTGTGCAAGATTTCAAGCAATATTTGCCGCAAACTAAAGTAGCAAATAACTTAGATAAGCTTAGTTATTATGCTGATGCTAAAACTTGGCAACGCCATGTTGCTGAAATTGTCCAACAAATCCAGGGCCGATCGACGTTGGAAAAAGTGGTTTTAGCCCGAACACTTCAAGTTAATAATGAAATGGATTTTGATTATGCTAAAATTTTAACGCGCTTGCGGCAAAAGCAGTTAGCAGTTTATCATTTGGTATTAAAAGTTGATCATCAGTTGTTTGTCAGTGCAACACCAGAACGTTTAGTTAAATTAACTGCTAGTGTTTTGCAAACAGCAGCAGTAGCAGGAACGGCACCTAGAGGCGTTGAAAAATACCAGGATCAGGCTTTGGGAACTGCTTTGTTGCAGGATAAAAAGAATCGCAGTGAACAGCAAATTGTGGTGGCAGAAATTAAACGGCGTTTAACACCTTTAACAACACATTTAGAGATACCTGACGAACCAATTTTATTAAAAAGCCAACGCGTTCAGCATCTTTATACGCCAATTCGGGCACATTTAGCTGCGAATGAAAATATATTTACATTAATTGCAGCTTTACATCCGACGCCTGCACTCGGTGGCTATCCAAAGGAAGCGGCATTAACCTTAATTCGGCGTTGGGAGCCTGATTTTCGTGGCTTATTTGGTGCGCCTTTTGGCTATGTCACATTTGCGGGCACTGGAGAGTTTGCTGTTGCCATTCGCTCGATGTTAATTCACGGCCAGCGAGCAAAATTGTTTGCAGGTGCAGGAATTGTGGCAGCTTCGGACCCTAAACAAGAAGTACAAGAAACCAGTTTGAAATTTGAACCAATGCTGACATTATTACAGTAATTAAAGTGGGAGAAAATTATGGATAATCAGACATTGACATTAAATGTTCATCGCTTGATCAGTGGCTTAGTGGCACAAGGCGTTCGTTATTTTGTTGTTTCACCAGGTTCTCGTTCGACGCCCATTGCATTGATTTTAGCCGAAAGGGTTAAAAAATCGCCGACATTGCAGCTTTATGTTGATGTTGATGAACGTTCAGCGGCGTTCTTTGCTTTAGGTATTGCTAAAACACAACAAGTGCCAGTGGTGTTGCTTTGTACTTCAGGAACGGCAGCGGCTGAATATTTGCCAGCGATTGCAGAAGCCAACCTCAGTCACGTACCCTTAGTACTGTTAACGACAGACCGCCCTTTAGAATTAACGGACATCGGGGCACCTCAGGCAATTGAGCAAACAGATCTCTATGGTAAGCAAGTTAAAAAAGCTTGGCGTTTAGCTTTACAAACACCTGGTTCAACTAACGCCGCGTTTGTTAGCTTTCAAAGCCAACGTAGTGTGGTGGTAGCGCTGACCACGCCACAGGGACCAGTGCATTTAAATTTACCTTTGCGTAAGCCATTATTACCAGATTTAAATGTGGCGCCACCACAATTAAAATCGCTTAGAGTCGCGCCAGCAAAAAAGGAATTAACTACTGCTGAACTAAGCCGTTTAAAACAAGAATTATCGGGAAAACGCGTGCTTATCATTGCCGGACCTGAAGAAACGCAGACTTACCGTACTGTTTTATTAACTTTAAGTCAGCAGTGTCATTGGCCAATTCTGGCAGACAATTTAGCTAATTTACGTGGGACTAATACCGTGATTGCACATTATGATTTATTGTTACGCTTGTTTCCTAACTTGCCAACGACACTACAGCCTGATGTGATTTTGCGTGTAGGTGGTACGCCGGTATCCGCGCGACTAGTTCAGTGGTTGGCTAAACAGACGTTACCTGTTTATTTAATTGGGGCACAACGCCAATTAGCGGATTACAGTTATGCAACAACTGAGGTGGTTGCTGCTGATGAAGCAACTGTATTAACACAATTAACTGCTAATTTGCCTCAACAAGCGTCAGACTACTTGGTAAGATGGCAACAGTATGAAAGACGCTTAGTTGCTAGCTTACCACCAGTAGTTGAATTAAATGAAATGACGTTGATACAACAATTAGATCGATCTTTACCGGCAAATAGTCATCTGTTTATCAGTAACAGTATGCCAATTAGAGATGTGGATGATTTTTATTCAGGTAGACAAATGCGGGAGCTTGTCTGCAATCGTGGTGCAAATGGTATTGATGGGGTAGTCTCGACCGCTGCTGGGATGGCGACTAGTCCTGGCCAGCATTATTTATTAATAGGTGATTTAGCACTGTTTCATGATATGAATGGTTTAATGATGGTTCGACGTTATCAATTACCCTTAAAAATAATTGTGATCAATAACAATGGCGGTGGTATTTTTTCGTTTTTACCGCAAGCACAAGCCAAGGCACATTTTGAATTGTTATTTGGTACACCACAAAATCTCGATTTAAAACAGGTCGCGACTTTATATCAACTGTCTTATCAACGAGTTAAGACGCTTGCTGAATTGCGACAAGCGCTTGCTAATCAAGTGCAATTTATTGAAGTGTTGTCGAATCGGCGTACAAATGTTGAGCAGCACCAAGCATTGCTACGTAGATTAAGGAGTGCATTACAGGATGATTAAGCAGCATTTAAAAAGTAGGGGACAAGTGTATTCCTTTCTGACTTGGGGACAGCCTGATACTGAAGCTTGGTTATTTCTTCACGGTTTTATGGGCAGTCAGAGTGATTTTGTACCAGTTGCTCAAGCTTTAACGGGTTACCGAATCAGTTTAAATTTATTGGGATTTGGTTCACAGCCC
The DNA here is from genome assembly GCF_001436505.1 of Loigolactobacillus rennini DSM 20253. Classification (GTDB taxonomy): domain Bacteria; phylum Bacillota; class Bacilli; order Lactobacillales; family Lactobacillaceae; genus Loigolactobacillus; species Loigolactobacillus rennini. The sequence goes on from NZ_AYYI01000017.1 coordinate 23,337, forward strand.
CCAGCCATTCCACCTAAACGACTGACGATGACCGCTCAGATTAGGGATTTGGCTGACTTATTAACACAATTACAAGTAAAGAAAGTTAATTTAGTGGGGTACTCAATGGGCGGTCGTTTAGCTTTAGGATTCGCGTTAGCAAGACCTGATTTAATCAACCATTTGTATTTGGAAAGTAGTACAGCAGGAATTGCAGATGCTAAACAGCGGCGTGAAAGACAATTGCATGATCAAAAGTTAGCACGATACTTGCGTTGTAATGATTTGGCATCATTTGTCGATCAATGGGGGCAATTGCCATTATTTGCTAGTCAACATCAATTGTCTTTAAAACAGCAACAGCGTATGCGACAACAGCGCTTAATGCAAAATCCAATTAATTTAGCACACTCATTGGAAAAAATGGGGACTGGTAGTCAACCTAATTTTTGGCCCCAATTGGCACACCTAGCCGTTAAAGTTACGTTAATTACAGGTCAATTGGATCAAAAATTTAGTCGTATTGGTGAAAAATTACAACGGATGGTGCCTGTAGCGCAATGGATTATTGTCCCTAAAGTTGGACATAATGTGCATTTTGAGGCGCCAGCGACTTTTGCTACCATTTTAAAGGGGAATTTATGAGAATTGAACACATTCATCTACAGCAAATTAGCTTACCGCTTCGATCTCCTTTTGTGACAGCACACGGTATTACGAAACAACGCGTAACGACTTTGCTGACTGTTTATTTAAATAACGGTTATTCCGGCGTCAGCGAATTACCAGCTTTTACCGACAGCCGTTATTTACCAGAAACGCAAGCTAGCACTTGGCTAACTTTACAACAAGAAATTGTCCCTTTACTGCGGCATTTTGAATTTACAACGCCACAAGAAGTTGCGCAGTATTTGCAACGATATTTGCGTGGACATCAGCTTGCACGAGCAGCAATGGAAACTGCCATTTGGGCAGCTTATGCACTAAAGCTGAGACAGCCCCTGGCAACATTAATCGGTGGTGCCGTCCGCCCAATCCCTGTGGGCATTAGTTTAGGTCACTATACTGAATGGTCAATTCTGGTAAAGCAAGTTAAGGCGGCTGTAATGGCTGGTTATCGGCGTGTTAAATTAAAACTAACTAAACCAGCCGATGTTGACCAAATTGTTGCGCTCCGTCAATTATATCCACGATTAAATTTGATGGTTGACGCGAATTCTGCTTTTACGTTAGCTGATTTAGCGCAATTAAAAAAATTAGATCGATTAAATTTAAAATTAATTGAACAACCATTAGCAGCAGATGACTTCGTTGAACATGCGTATTTACAACGTCAATTAAAAACGCCACTATGTTTGGACGAAAATATTCATTCTTTAGCGGATGTTAAAACAGCTGCAGCGTTGAAAAGCTGTCAAGCAATTAATTTGAAAATAACGCGGGTAGGCGGGCTAACAGCAGCACTAGATATTGTGAAATACTGTCAGCAACACCGATTACTAGTTTGGTGTGGTGGCATGTTAGGCAGTGGTATCAGTCGTGCGTTTGATTTAGCCTTAGCTAGTCGGCCAGAATTCACCCTTCCTGGCGATATATCGGCTAGTCAACGTTATTTTGAGCAGGATGTGTTAACCCAGCCACTAACGTTACAACAGGGCTGTTTAAAAGTTGCGCCAACACCAGGCTTAGGCGTGCAATTAGATCGACAGCGCGTGCAGCAAACTTTAAAACAGGAGACTTGGTTAATTTAAAGTGGTGAAGCTGGATAGCACAAACTAGTTTTTTATAAAAGCAAAGCGGGAGTGATTCATCAGGAATCACTCCCGCTTTTCGACAATTAGAAAACAACTAATCAGTTATCAAACACGCGTCTTCGTTAAATAAATAAATCTAAAATTAACACACCAATCAACCCGCAAATGGCGATCAATGTTTCTAGAACGGTCCAAGTGAGCAAGGTTTCTTTAATGGTCAGGTCAAAATATTCGCGGATCATCCAAAAGCCGGCATCGTTAACATGGGAAGCAATGACACTGCCTGCGCCAATGGCTAGCACCATTAAAGCGGGATTCACACCACTAGCTGCCATCAAAGGTGCAACTAAGCCAGTAGCTGTTAACGCTGCTACTGTAGCTGAGCCTAAAGCAATCCGCAGCAATGAGGCGATGACCCATCCCAGTAGTAGTGGTGATAGATTCGAGCCGATAAACAAGTTACGTATGGTATCGCCAACACCACCGTCGATTAAAATTTGTTTGAAGGCGCCACCGCCACCGATAATTAATAGTAGCATCGCAATGGATTTGATTGCACTTTCCACTGTTTGGTTAATCTCTGCCATTTTAATTTTACGGCGTAACCCCATCGTATAAAGGGCAAATAATAATGAAATGGTCATCGCAATGCTGGGTGTACCGATAAATGCAATGGTGCTATCTAATGCAGAAGGGTTTTTCGGCAATTCGCCGCCAGTAAAAACTAGCTGGTAAATTGTTGTAATTGCCATTAATACAACCGGAAACAGGGAGGTTAACGTACTGATACCGAAGCTGGGTGTCTCTGCTAAAATAAATTTTTTGGGTTTCCCCAGTGCAGATAAATTCCCTTTTCGCGTAAATGCACTAGGAACTAGTTTACGTGCGACCTTTGAAAATAGTGGGCCAGCAATGTAGACAGTCGGGATGGCAATGATCATACCATAGACTAAAACGCTACCGGCATTGGCACCTAGTACATCAGAAATCGCGGTTGGTGCTGGATGCGGCGGTAAAAAGCCATGAGTAACGGAAAGAGCAGCCATCATTGGAATTCCTAAGTATAGAATCGGGACACTAGCTTCCGTTGCGATGGCAAAAACAATTGGCACTAATAAGACAATGCCGACTTCAAAAAAGAGCGCGATTCCAATGATAAAAGAAGCTAGGACCACGGCAAACTGCAATCGCTTCTTACCAAATTTTGCAATTAAGGTGTGGGCAATTCGATAGGCACCACCAGCATCGGCCACCAGGCGTCCAATAATAGCACCAAAACCAAAAACGATGGCTAAGTTACCTAGTTGACTGCCAATGCCATCTTGTACACTGGTTGCGATCTTAGTTAATGGCATGCCTAAGCCGGCAGCAACTAAAATGGCGGTTAGAACTAAAGAAATGTAAGTGTTAAGTTTAAATTTAATAATTAATAATAATAGAAAAATAATGCCCAGTAGTAAAATCAAAAGGTTCATTTTTAATTTGCCTCCCTTTATTAGGCTGGTTATTTCGGTGCCTGTTGTGTTGCTTGACTGGCGTATTTTCTTTGAAAATCAGCGATACTTTGGTATTCGCCTGCTAGTGATTGACCAACGCGAATCCAAATAGGTAAGAGTTCTCTATAAATCGTAAAATTAGCCGGGTTTGGCTGATGAACATTAGTTTTGCCGACCATTTTTTTAACAATGTTTAAATCTGTTGTTAGTTTCAGGCTGAGCATACCGATAACAGCAGCTCCTAAGCAGGAACTTTCAAAGCTTTGGGGGATGGTTACCTTTTGCTCGAAAATATCTGCTAGCATTTGCCGCCATAATTCAGAGCGGGCAAAACCGCCAGTTGCTTGAATTGCTTTAGGTTCACCGCTCATTTTTTTGATTTGTAGCATGACAAGATATAAATTATAGACAATGCCTTCTAAGGCTGCTCGGACCATGTGTGCACGGGTATGCTGCCGGGTGAGGCCAAAGAAGGAGCCGCGGGCATTGGCGTTCCAAATTGGGGCGCGTTCACCTCCAAGATAAGGATGAAATAACAAGCCATTTGCACCTGCCGGAATTTTACCTGCAATTGTCGTTAAAATATCATAAGTGTCAACTTGCATCTGCTGAGCAGTTAGTTTTTCTGGGGCAAATAATTGATCGCGCACCCAGCGAAAAACGATGCCACCGTTGTTAACCGGGCCACCAACCACCCATTTACCCGGTGTAAGTGCGTAACAAAATAATCTTCCTTGCGGATCGGTGACAGGATGATCGACAACTGTTCGCACGGCGCCGCTAGTGCCAATGGTAACAGCTAGCACGCCAGGATCAATTGCATCAACACCTAAGTTAGATAATACACCGTCACTGGCGCCGATGATAAACGGCACATCAGGTGCAATGCCAGTTACCTTAGCATAAGCAGGATTAAGCCCATGTAGTTGATAGGTAGTAGGAACTAGTTTTGGCAATTGTTGAGCGTTAATGTGTGCTGTTGCTAATGCTTTTGGATCCCAATCAAGATTAAAAATATTAAACAGACCAGTGGCCGAAGCTAATGAATGGTCCATGACTAATTGACCAAAAAGTTTTTCCAGAATGTAATCTTTAATGCCAATAAAGTAATGGGCTTTGTGAAATAGTTCTGGCTTTTCATGACGTAGCCAAATCAGTTTAGATAGGGGTGTCATCGGATGAATTGGTGTACCGGTTTTTTGATAAAGTGTTTGTCCCAGTCCATTTTGCTTTAGTTGTTGAGCGTATTTGGCCGCACGATTATCAGCCCAAGTGATTGCGCGCGTTAAAGGTTGTTTAGCTGCATCTAGGAGGATTAAGCTGTGCATGGCAGCGGAAAATGCAACCCCTTGTAGTTCAGCGTTACTTATTTTTACTTGCCGCATGACCCGGGTTAGCACAGTGATCACAGCTGAAAAGATTTCGTCGGGATCTTCTTCTGCCATATCTAAAGTTTCTTGAAAAAGTGGGTAGCTGACGGTTGCGTGAGCTTGAACTTGTCCTTGCAAATTATACACTACTGCTTTTGTACTAGTTGTTCCCAGATCAACACCAATAATGACTTTCATGGAAAAACCGCCTTTCTTGATAGCGCTACCAAAGTAAGAATAAAAAATATGCCATGAGGCGATTACAGAAGTTAACTAACACATTATACAAAGTGACAAGTTGCGTTCCTATAATCGTCATGATGACATACTGAAATCCAATTGCAGTAGATCGCCATTAACGTCTAAATGCAGTGACAGGTTAATCATTATAAACTCAGTGCATTACGTTAAGACTTACTTGCAGTATACGAAATTAAATTTTTAAAAGCAAGCGCTTTTTTGTTTTTGTGTTTCTACTTGTGACAACATTAGATAAATAAACCAAGGATTAAAACACCTATTAAACCACAGACTGAAATAATTGTTTCCAAAGTTGTCCAAGTTAACAGTGTTTCTTTAATCGTTAAACCAAAATATTCGCGGATCATCCAAAAGCCTGCATCATTAACATGAGAAGCGGTCAGGCTACCAGCACCGATAGCCAAGACCATCAAGGCTGGGTTAACTCCGCTAGCGGCCATTAAGGGCGCTACTAAACCAGCGGCAGTTAAGGCAGCAACTGTGGCTGAGCCTAAAGCAATCCGAAGGACGGTAGCGATTAACCAACCCCAAAATAGTGGAGACAAGTTGGAGCCGGTGAAAAGTACCCGGATGGTATCACCAACACCCCCATCGATGAGGATTTGTTTAAAGGCACCGCCACCACCGATAATTAAGAGTAGCATCGCGATAGATTTAACTGACTCTTCGATGGTTTGGTTGATCTGGGCAGTTTTTTCTTTGCGACGCCACCCCATAGTGTAAAGGGCAAAGAATAGTGAAATGGTCATGGCAACGCTAGGCGTACCGATAAAAGAAACTGCACTATCTAGAGCTGACGGATTTTTAGGTAATTTACCGCCAGTGAAGACTAATTGATAAATGGTGGTAATGGCCATTAAAACAACAGGAAAAAGTGAAGTCAAGGTACTGATGCCAAAACTTGGTGTTTCCGCTAACTTGAACTGTTTCTGCGTTCCTAAAGCAGTCAAATTACCTTTACGTGTGAAAGCGCTGGGAACGATTTTACGGGCAACTTTAGAAAACAGTGGGCCGGCAATATAAACCGTTGGTATGGCAATGATTAAACCATAGACCAATACGCTGCCCGGATTAGCCCCTAATACACTAGCGATAGCAGTTGGTGCCGGATGTGGCGGTAAAAAGCCATGAGTCACGGATAGTGCTGCCATCATCGGGATACCTAAATAAAGAATTGGCACGCCTGCTTCAGTGGCAATGGCAAAAACGATTGGCACTAATAAAACAATGCCGACTTCAAAGAATAACGCAATGCCGATAATAAATGAAGCTAAAACAACTGCAATTTGTAGCCGCTTTTTACCAAATTTTGCAATTAAGGTATGTGCGATCCGATAGGCACCACCGGCATCGGCAACTAAACGACCAATCATAGCACCAAAGCCGAAGACGATTGCCAGTTCGCCTAGTTGACCACCAATTCCGTTTTGGATACTGGTTGCAATTTTTGTCAGTGGCATTCCCAGCCCGACCGCGACGAGTAAAGCAGTGAGCACTAGTGAAATGTAAGTGTTTAGTTTAAATTTAATGATTAGTAATAGTAAAAAGATGATGCCCAGTAATAAAACAAGTAAATCCATCTGCTATCCCTCCTTATGAATTCGAATTATTGTTTTGTTCAATATCAGCTCCCATTTTAGTGTTGCGGTGTGCAGCTAAATGTGTACGCTGAAAATTAGCAATGTTGGCATATTCACTAGCCATTGCCCGGCCAACCCGAATCCAAATTGGAATTAATTCGCGGTAAACGCTGAAGTTAGCTGGGTTAGGTTGGTGGACGTTGGTACTGCCCACCATACTTTTAACAGCTGATAGATCATCCACTAAGTCTAAACTGAGCATGCCAATTACAGCAGCACCTAAGCAAGAGCTTTCAAAGCTTTGCGGGATGGTCACTTTTTGTTCAAAAATATCTGCTAGCATTTGCCGCCATAATTCAGAACGCGCAAAACCACCGGTTGCTTGAATGGCTTTCGGTTTTCCGGCGACGCCTTCAATTTGTAACATCACCATATAAAGATTGTAAACAATACCTTCTAGGGCTGCTCGGACCATGTGTGCACGAGTGTGCTGCCGAGTTAAGCCAAAGAAGGATCCCCGGGCATTAGCATCCCAAATGGGGGCACGTTCACCGCCTAAATAAGGGTGGAACAGTAAGCCATCAGAGCCTGCTGGAATTTTCTCTGCAATTTCAGTCAAGATTTCATAAGTATCGACGCGCATTTGTTCTGCCGTGATTTTTTCAGGAGCAAATAGCTGATCGCGTACCCAGCGAAAGACAATGCCGCCATTATTTACAGGCCCACCGATCACCCATTTATCTTTTGTCAAAGCGTAGCAAAATAGTCGACCTTGGGGATCAGTAGTGGGTTTATCAACCACAGTCCGAACAGCACCGCTAGTACCGATCGTAACGGCAAGCACGCCAGGATCAATCGCGTTAACACCAAGATTAGAAAGTACACCATCACTAGCACCAATAACGAAGGGGACGTTTGCATCAATTCCAGTTACTTTGGCATAAGCAGAATTCAATCCATGTAACTGGTAAGTCGTATCCACTAATTGCGGTAATTGCTTGGCCGTAATGCCTGCAGTTTTCAGTGCTTCAGCATCCCAAGTCATTTGGTGAATGTTAAACAAGCCAGTTGCTGAGGCTAGTGAATAGTCCATAACTAATTGACCAAATATTTTATATAAAACATAGTCTTTAATGCCAATAAAATAATGCGCTTTTTTAAATAATTCTGGCTTTTCATGACGCAGCCACATAATTTTGGACAGCGGTGTCATCGGATGAATTGGTGTCCCTGTTTTTTGGTACAATTTTTCTCCTAGACCGTTTTCTTTTAGTTGTTGGGCATATTTTGCTGAACGATTATCCGCCCAAGTGATCGCCCGTGAGAGCGGTTGTTTGTCTTTATCCAATAAAATTAGACTGTGCATGGCAGCTGAAAATGAAACCCCTTGTAAATCTCCAGGATTTAAAGCTGCTTTCCGTGTGACTTGAGTTAAAACTTCAACAACTGCTGAGAAAATTTCTTCTGGATCTTCTTCCGCAGTATCTGGCGTGTCTTGGTACAGTGGGTAACTAATGTTGGCGTAAGCTTGAACATTACCTTGTAAATCATACGCAACTGCTTTAGTACTGGTTGTGCCGATATCAACACCGATCATTGCTTTCATGGGAATAATTCCTCCTTGTGTTAACGCTTTTAAAATCGACAAAATAAAAAGCCAGATTGTTGGCGCCATTATTGTAGCACGCACAACAAATACGCTTTTTAACAATTCTGGTCTATTGACTTATTTTAATTTATTTCTGATCGACAGGGTGGCCACCGAATTCATTACGTAGGGCAGCAACTACTTTGCCTGTATAAGTATCATCTTCTAAAGACCGGTAACGCATCATGAGACTAGCCGCAATGACAGGCGTTGGTACTTGTAACCGCAATGCTTCATCTAAAGTCCATTTACCTTCGCCAGAGGAATGCATTTTACCTTGTAGATGAGTTAAGCCCGGATCTTTGGTAAAGGCATCGGTAGCTAAGCCCATTAGCCAACTGCGAATCACTGAACCGTGATTCCAAACTTTAGCAACCGCGGCGTGATCATAATCGAATTGGCTGTGGTCTAATACGTCAAAGCCTTCAGCAATGGCCTGCATCATACCGTATTCAATGCCATTGTGCACCATTTTTAAATAATGGCCGCTACCGACAGGGCCAGTGTAAAGGTAACCATCAGGTGCTGCAATCGCTTTAAAAAGTGGCTCAATTTTGGCAAATAACTGCTGATCGCCACCAATCATAAAGTTACCATTGTGCCGGGCACCAGCCATACCGCCTGAAGTACCCACATCAAAGAAATGAATGCCTTGCTTGGCCAGTAATTGACTGTGTGTCATTGAATCACGGTAAAATGAATTACCACCATCTAAAACGGTATCACCGGCTGTTAGTTTTTGACTCAGCTCGTTGATCACTGAATCAGTGGCTTTACCAGCTGGTACCATGACCCAGATGAGTCGGGGTGTAGGCAGCTGTGTCAACAATTCTGACAGCGTTGCGGCTGTTTTAGCGCCTGTTGCAGCTGCTTTTTGCCGTGCCTCCTGGTTTAAGTCATAGGCAGCAACTTTAATTTGCTGGTCTTGCATATTTTCAATTAAGTTTAAGCCCATTTTGCCTAAACCAATCATCCCTATTTGCATTGTTTTTCCTTCTTTCATCAATCAACACTTGTTAGTATAAGAAAATATTTTTCAAAAATCAAGCGTTTTTTATTGAAATTTATTTTCTTTATTGTATTCTAATAAGTGAACGCTTAATGAAATTTTGAACAAGCAAATAAGAGGTAGGAATATGAACGAAATACAACAACGATTACAACGCTTTGGGCCAGAATTATCAGGTGCCGAAAAGAAGTTAGCCCGTTTTTTACAACAAGCTAACCAATTGCCAGCAAATATCACAATCAGTAAATTGGCGCAGTTGAGTCATGTTTCAGCCGCGACAATTTCTCGATTTGCTAAAAGTTTAGGTTATGCTAATTTTGCGGCGTTAAGGGTTGCGTTGGTCAGTAATGAAAAATACCGTACGTCGTTATTTGAAGAAGTAAAGGCGACAGATGATACATTAACGGTTGCTCAAAAGATTTTTGCGGCTAATCAACATTCATTAGCTGACACATTAGCTTTATTGACTAAAAAAGAATTAGAAACAGCAGTGGCTTATTTAACGCAAGCCCATCAAGTCAGTTTTTTTGGGTTAGGTGGTTCTAACATTGTGGCGGCAGATGCTTACCATAAATTTATGCGCACGCCGTTAGATGTTCGTTTTAATTCTGATTTTCATTTACAATTAATGCAGGCAGCGCGAATGCAAGCAAAAGATTGTGCCATTCTAATTTCACATACCGGCCGGGACGCACAAATTTTACAATTAGCACAGCAATTAGTGGCTAATCAAGTGCCGCTAATTGTCATTACTAGTTTTGCTAAATCGCCATTAGCACAACATAGCTCAGTGACACTGGTGTCACTTTCTGACGAATCAAAATATCGTTCTGAAGCTTTGTCATCGATGCTTGCGCAGATCAGCATTATGGACACGCTTTTTTTATTGGTCAGCTTGTCTTTGCCACAAAAAACGCAAGTATCGTTTCGCAAAATCCGCCAAGTGATCAGCCAAACTAGGTATCAATAATTTATCTAGGCAAAGTAAAACACCGCCAGCTCAGCGCGACGGTGTGGAAAAATTATTTATTTTTTTGCTTAATCGGGTAGGTTCGGTGATCAGCTTCATCGTAAATTTCGTAAGGCTGTTGGTAAGCTAGCGTGATTTTTAGCTGGTAACCATACTGATCAAGAAATAACAGTTGTTGGCTGGTTAAAGCAATCACGGATCCAGCTAATGGGTGGTCATCAATACTGATCGCTAAGTCATCGGAAATTTGCAATTGGTGCTTGCGTGCTTGTTTAGCATCATAAAAAAGCCACGAACCAACGTAAAATTTTGCTAGATCTGTTTGTTGGGGAGTTTTAGGCTGTTGTTTTAATTTTAACCAATCCCACTTATGGCTGATTAATTTTTGCCCGAAACTAATTAGCTTTTTTATCATGCACAATTGCTCCTTTCATGTGGCGAGCGAACACTTAATTAGTAATTTTATAACTTACTGATTCAATCATAGCACGTTTAATTTTCAACGCACACAGTTAGTGCTTTTTTCTAGTAATTAGCGTAAAATTAATTTAGAAAGCAGATACGAAAGGACTGGTAGCTGTATGCTGAAACTTGGCATTATCGGAACCAACTGGATTACTGAACAATTCATTCAAGCCGCGCAGGCAACAAAACTTTATCAATTGACAACGGTGTACTCACGACATCAAAATACTGCAGAAGAAATGGCTACAAAGTACCATGCAACTGAAACATTTACTGATTTAACTACTTTTTTCAAACGCGGACAGTTTGATGTAGTGTACATTGCTTCGCCAAATAGTTTACATTTTGAACAGACAAGACTAGCTTTAAATGCAGGTAAGCATGTCATTGTTGAAAAACCAGCTTTTTCTAACCCAACTGAAATGGCTGCCATTACAAAATTATTGGCGCAAAAGCCTGATTTATTTTTATTTGAAGCGGCACGCCACACCTATGAACCTAATTTTAAAGCTGTTAAGACAGCCATTGCTAAATTAGATCAGTTACAAGGTGCGACTTTAGCTTACATGAAGTATTCATCCCGCTATGATCAAGTCTTAGCTGGAAAAGAACCTAACATTTTTTCACCACGTTTTTCAGGTGGTGCCCTGCAAGACTTAGGGGTCTATCTGGTTTATGACGCCGTGATGTGGTTCGGGGTCCCACAAGCTGCTCATTACTATGCGTCAATGATTAAAACTGGTGTGGATGGTAAAGGGACTGCCATCTTGCGCTACCCTGACTTTGATGTCACATTGATTTTTGGGAAAAATGCCACAGCTTATCAAACATCAGAAATTTATGGCTTACATGAAACAATTTTGCTAGACAACAACGCGGCAGATCTGCAAACAGTTAAATTACGGCGTGGAGAGCAAACTGAGCAATTGAGTACGCCACCGGCTGCTAACCCGATGATTCATGAAGCAGAAGCATTTGCAACAATGTTGTCACAAAAAGACCACCAGGCTGCTGCTAAACGGTTGCAGATTAGTCAGCAAATCAACCAAGTGTTATACCAGTTACGACAATCTGCAGGAATTAAATTTGCTGCAGACGCAAAGGAGAACCAATGATTAATCCGATTTTTGCACCTATTTGGCAACAGCTAGGGTTTCAGGCACCTACTGCCATTCAAAAAGCCGTTTATCACCCATTGAAAACCGATGCCTCTGTTTTAGGCATTGCACCTACAGGTTCTGGCAAAACTTTGGCTTATACGTTACCATTATTGGAGAAATTAATGCCACGTGCTGGTTTGCAGTTATTGATTTTAGTGCCAACGCAAGAACTAGCAGTTCAAGAACGAACGGCCATTCAGCCGTTTACCAAGGCAGTGGAGCTAAAGATTCAAGCCATTGTTGGTGGTGCAAATATTCGGCGGCAAATTGAGCGATTAAAACAAAAACCAGAAGTCATTGTCGCAACACCGGGACGGTTGTTAGAATTAATCGATCGGCGTAAAGTGAAAATGCATACTTTACAGACCATTGTGATTGATGAAGCAGATCAGTTGTTAACGGCTGACAGTCGAGAAACAATTCGTGATGTTGTGCGGCGTGCGCCTGGCGAAACACAACTAGGCTTTTTTTCTGCAACAAAAATTCCAATTTTAGATGAATTACCTAAGTGGTTTGCTGTTCCAGTGACAACTTATGATGTTCGACAACAGGATACTAGTGCTGGTGCCGTTCAGCATTTATTTGTTGCTTCTCCAATTCGTAAGCGAGTGGATATTTTGCGTAAAGCTAGTCATCTAGTTGATTTTTATGCATTAGTTTTTTTTAATACTGCTGCGGAGTTAGAAAAAGTGGCACAAGTTTTACAACATCAGCATGTTAAGGTGGCTGTTTTAGATGGCAGTTTGCGGCAAACTGAACGTGAACAAGCACTAAAAGCGTTAAGGGAAAAACAAATTAAATTATTATTGTCAACTGATGTTGCTGGACGCGGGCTAGATATCACCGACTTACCAGCGGTTGTCAATTATGATTTACCAGTTGATTTAACGACTTATGTACACCGTGCTGGCCGAACAGGTCGAATGGGGGCTGCAGGTCTAGTGTTAACTTTAGGCAATGAGCGCCAATTTCGTGACCTCAAACAATTGGTGCGTGAGCACTATCAAGTTAAGCGTGCTTATTTGGTTGCCGGACAAATAACGACACAAAAACCGGTACAGCATGAAAAAACGAGTCAGTATAATCAATCGACGGCTAAAAATAAAAGAATATCGCAACAAATGCCTGCCAAACGCCAATCGAGAAAGAAAAAGCGGCAACGGAATCAATTAAACAAAGGGAAGCATCGTAAATGAGAGAAAGCAGCGTTATTGAAAATGGTTGAACATAATGCAAATCAAGTCATGGCAATCATGGTAAATAGTACGCAAGCGCATCGGTTGTTGGCTGCAGCGATTCAAGCGGCAAAGCGGACTGAATTTAAAGCGGCGCAACAAAAAATTACTGCAGCTGATCAGGCTTTAGCTAAAGCACGGCAAGCGCAGACGGCGTTATTAACTAAAGAAGCCCAAGGTCACCCTGTTCATTTAACGTTGTTATTAATCCATGCCCAGGATCATTTGATGAGTACCACAGCTTATTGCGAGACAACAAAAGAAATCGTGGCGCTTTACCAAAAATTAACCTTAGTTACGTCAGAAAAAAAAGGATAATGATTTAACTTTTGCTGAGAATAGCGTATACTAACAAGCAGAAAATAAGTTTATCATTGGAGGTGACCGTCAATGAGAGTTGAACAGTTATTGAACGTGCCAGCAGCGTTTTTGTACCATCAAATTATTGATGTTGAGCTGTTTGAAATTTATGCACATACTGGTCAGCAGCTAACGGTAGCACAACTGGAAGGTTTTACTTATCAAAAACAGTTGGCTGATGATACTCAAGCCCAGGTGACCATTACCAAAAACATTCGCAACCGTAGCTACCATTACCAAACGGTCACGGACACGAATCGCTATGAAGTGAAGTACGATATGTTACCTTTAGAAAAACACAAGAGTAAGATTGTTTATGAAGAAAAAATCTTTGCGCGGGCGTGGGGCCAACGCTTACTAGATTTTATCAGTGATACTTTCTTAGGTGGTTTAAAGCGGCACAATTTTAAGAAAATGTTCTTACAAATTGAGAAGTCTTATTAATGAAAATGCATCTGCCTTAGGCAGATGCATTTTTTTTGCGTTTAAAGTAGGGGCTCCGTATACTTAAGCTTAATCAAATTACTAGGAGGTCATGATGATGAGCAAAGACAGTGCAAAGCAACAAACTAAAGGTAAATTAAATCAAGCAGCTGGTAAAGTAACGGGGGACAAACAACGTGAAACTAAAGGCAAATCACAAGATTTACTAGGTAAAGCAAAAGATAAGTTAACGGATGTTAAGGATAAAGCTTCTGAAAAAACTGGCACAGCAGTTGATAAAATGAAAGATAAATTAGACAAACATTCTTAAATTGGTAAGGTTGTGATTAAAAACTTAAGCAACTGGTTAAGACGATGGGGACTTTTTTCCCTCAGACAAGCAGAAAAGTTTGCAATTTGGGTGTAGCAACCAGAACCAGCACGTATCCCCCTTGCGTTGGAGCTAGCAAATGAAAGTCAGAAGCGTCGGTAAATAGCAAACCATAACGGTCAATTCACAATCGTGAATTGACCGTTATTATTAAGAAAAGTAGTGCATTACTGTATTTTACGTCCAGTTTACATGTAAGATAAGCGCGAAAGTTTATTGCTTTTAAAACGGGACAAATGATTTATTTTTGCCATTTTTGAAGGCTATTACCAGTCATTATTATCTTAGCAGCTTTGTGTGCAGATTGTGTGCAAAAAATTTATTTTTAGCCTAATTTAAAAAACAGAGTCTTACTAAACATTAGTTTAGTAAGACTCTGAAAAATGAAATTTCGTTTTGACTCATTCTAAAATGGCCCCAACTGGAATCGAACCGGTGACCTATCGCTTAGGAGGCGATTGCTCTATCCTGCTGAGCTATGGAGCCATGTACTCTATTATTCCATTATTTCTTTAACTTGTAAATACTAAAGACTTGTCTTTAAATCAATTAAAGTATTATAATAAGTTTATTAAAAAAGGGTGTCACCAGTTAAAAAGGGAAGTGAGTTTATGGGGATTATATTGACCATCTTCCTGCTTACAGTTTACATTTTGGGGTACAATCGAACGCACATCCATGAATCTCACAAAATTTGTGATCATCGCGATCAACACCCGTTAATTAAAGGAAGTTTGTCAAATGGTGTTGAAGGATAGTTTCTATCCTTTGGAGATCTCCTCG
>NZ_AYYI01000097.1 GCF_001436505.1 Loigolactobacillus rennini DSM 20253
GAATATCATGCCGCAAAAACAAACGAAATGATGGAGCTGATTGAATCAGGCCAGGGTAACTTACATCAGAGCCTGATTTTTATTATTTCAACCGCCGGCTTTAATTTAAATGCGCCAATGTATACCGAGGAAGAACCCTATGCGAAAAAGATTTTGCATGGTGAGTATCAGGATGATGAGTACCTAGCAATGATTTTCGAACAGGACGCAGAAGACGAATGGCAAGATGAAAAAATGTGGGCTAAGTCTAACCCTCTGATCAACGAAAATGATGAATTAAAAGAACAGGTTGAAACCTTTCTTGAAAAGCGGGTTGCTGAAGGTACTGAAAAGGGCACGATGTTTAAGATCCTAGTTAAGAACTTTAACTACTGGATGCAGGCCTCTGAAGAATCTTATTTAGACTTTAACGATTGGAAGAAAAATGAAACAGATTTTAGCTTGCAAAAGACTAAAGTTTATATTGGCTTAGATTTATCCCGCGCTGATGATTTAACGGCAGTGTCTTTTATCCATCTTGACGAGGCTAACAAACAATACTATGTTACGTCGCATTCGTTTGTTGGCACAAAAGGTGGGCTACAAGGCAAAATAGAACGCGATTTGATAGATTACCGGCAACTGGCTAAGAACGGCTACTGTACGCTTACAAACTTGTCTAGCGGCATTATTAATACTGAGCAGGTACTCGATTACATTGAAGGCTACATTAAACGTTACGATCTCGATGTTAAAGCAATCTGTTATGACCCGTACGCAATTCATGGCGTTCTTGCCGAAATGGAGCGGCGTGGTTGGTATTATGACCTATACGAAATTAGACAGGGCCCAGCGACACTATCCGGTCCAATTATGGATTTTAAATTAAGCACGATCAACGG
>NZ_AYYI01000098.1 GCF_001436505.1 Loigolactobacillus rennini DSM 20253
ACAATAATCGGCCGCCGCAACAGGCGCGGTTCTGCGCAAAGCATAGCCAGTGTGTCGTTTAAAGACATGTTAGGTAGCTGTGCTGCAATTTTAGGATAAGCCCGCGATCGGGTGGAGATAATGTCGTCAATTCCGTTTTCGGTTAAGCTGAGAATGTGTTTTAATTCAGCAGGAGTGGGCGCAACATTGGTCATGTTTTGTTCTTCAAATTGGACTTCGTGGTCCCGTAACCATTGGCGCGCTTTCCGGGAAGAGTTACAACTAGTTTGGGTAAATAATTTAATCATGAGCAGATCCTCCTTTGCCTCATCAGCATTAAAAGTTATCATATCAATAATGTATAATTTATTATAAGGAGGAGTCGACCCAAGCGTAAATGACTTTCACGAACAAAACGGAGAAAAGTCACACTTTCTTCAAATGTTACTTAT
>NZ_AYYI01000018.1 GCF_001436505.1 Loigolactobacillus rennini DSM 20253
TTATGGGTTTTTCTGTCCATTAATATGTTCAACTTAAATTTTACAATCTACCATAAAAAAATAAAACGCTATTGGTAGATTTCGATAGCGCTTTATTTTTAAATTTAAAAATAGTATATTTAATGTGTACTTTGTTTCGGTGTGCTCTTAATTTGAATGCCATATTGAATGCCATTTGTTTTTAATTCGGTATAACTTAATTTAATGCTAACTTCGGTAAAGGTTGTTTCGACGGCATTTACAACTTCTATTTTGTTTTTACAAACTTGTGTTAACCAAATGGAAGGGACCGTAGGGTAACTGTTTTTGAGTTAACCATTTAATTTAATGACATAAAGCAAGAAGCAGAAACAAGTCGTTATTTTGTTTCTGCTTTTTATTTGAGGAGGATAAATATGTCAGGAATTACAGTCATTGGGTCAAATATGGTTGATCTGACAACTTATGTAAAACGAATGCCGGTAGCCGGTGAAACGCTTGAAGCACCAGCATTTGAGATGGGGTTTGGCGGTAAAGGTGCTAATCAAGCAGTTGCAGCTGCTCGATTAGGCTCAGCGGTTAATTTTATTACAGTAGTCGGCAATGATCAGTTTGGTCAGCAACAGCTTGCAAATTATCAAGCACAACACATTTCAATGGCGGGGATCGAAGTTGGCGAACAAGCAAGTGGTGTTGCACCAATTTTTGTTGATCCTACTAGTGATAATCGGATTTTGATTATTAAAGGGGCTAATTTAGCGTTAACACCCGCCATGTTAGATCAAAAAATCGATTTGATAAAAAACAGCCAATTAATTGTCTTGCAACAAGAAATTGCACTTGAGACTAATTACCATGCCATCGAGTTAGCGCAGCATTTCCAGGTACCGGTACTACTTAATCCAGCGCCAGCTAATGCGGATTTAGACATGACTTATGTTAGCAAAGTGGCATTTTTTGCACCTAACGAAACAGAGCTAGCGACGCTAACAGGATTGCCAACCTCTAATTTAGCTGAAATCAAAATTGCTGCTAAACAGTTAGTTCATTTAGGAGTAGCTAATTTAATTGTAACGTTGGGCAGCAAAGGTGTGTTGTGGGTAACCTGTGATCAGGAGCAGCTGATTCCTAGTCAAAAAGTTAAAGCAGTGGATACCACTGGTGCTGGGGATGCTTTTATTGGTAGCTTTGCACATTATTATATTCAAAGTTATGATGTTGCCCAAGCACTACGGCAAGCTAATCAATATGCGGCATTAACTGTTATGCATAAAGGAACGCAAAAGTCTTATCCAAATGCAAAAACGTTGGAAAAATACGTTCACTAATCTGGAAATGTGTGCCAGCAAAATGCAGATTGTTAACGCGCGGATTGTTTCAATTGATATGATGCGTACAATAGCAATTAGGCTTCAATTGACAAAAACGGTTTCATCACGCATAATTAAAGTATCAATTGAATAGCTTTGCAGGGGAGCTAATGGTTTAGCTGAGAGGAAGTGAAGACTTCGACCCTTAACCTGATTTGGATAATGCCAACGTAGGAAGACAAATAAAAATAATGCGGTGCATTCTCATTTTGGGGAATGCGCCTTTTTTAGTCGGAAGTTGTTTTTAAAAGGGAGGGCATTATGCTTAAACAGTACCGAACGCGTTTAAATGAAAAACACCCCTTAATTCATTGCATTACTAATTATGTCACCGTTAACGATGTGGCCAATATTTTGTTGGCCAGCGGTGCGTCACCCGTGATGGCGGATGAACCTAAGGAGGTTGCAGAAATTACGGCAGCAAGTGCAGGCTTGACGCTTAATTTAGGTACCTTGAATCAGACTTCATTAACGGCAATGCTAGTTGCCGGGAAAAAAGCTAATCAATTGGGACACCCAATTGTATTTGATCCCGTTGCTTTGGGTGCCTCCACACTGCGTACGCAGGCAACTAAGCAAATTTTACAGCAACTACAGTTAACGGTTATTCGCGGCAATAGTTCAGAAATACGCGCGTTAATTAGTGGTGCTGGTCAGGTAAAAGGTGTCGATGCGGTGCCAGCTGACCAGATAACACCACAGAACCAATTTCAGTTTGTTACTGCCGCCAAACGATTTTGTCGACAACACCAAGTGATTTTAGTAATTACAGGAGAAACTGATTTAATTGTCTCCGCAAACCGCGTTGCAACCATTAATAATGGTACTGCAATGATGGCCAATATTACCGGTGCTGGCTGCATGCTTACTGCACTATTGACTGCTTACATGGCAGTTGCTCAAGATAATGGCTTTATGGCTGCTGTTGCGGCAGTTTGTCACATGGGATTGGCTGGTCAAAAAGCTGAGCAAAAGCGATTGCATTATTCGGCAGGAAATGCCAGTTTTCGCAACTATTTGATTGATGCAATTGGCCAACTCAATGGCGCAAATTTAGATCAGGAGGCAATTTATGAAATTGACGAAAACTAATTTAAAGTTATATGCCGTAACGGATCGCGCTTGGTTGGACGGGCGAACATTGAAGTCTTGCGTGGCAGCTGCGCTTGCTGGTGGTGCGACTATGATTCAACTGCGAGAAAAACAAGCGTCATTTGAGCAGTTTTTGCAGCTTGCCCAAAAGATAAAGCCGCTTTGTCAGCAATATCAAGTTCCGCTCATTATTAATGATAACGTTGCTGTTGCAAAAGCTTGCGGCGCAGATGGCGTTCACATTGGACAAGGTGATCAGTCAATCGCGCAAGTTAAAGCGGAACGGCCAGCGGCACAGATAATTGGTGTATCAGTGCAAACAGTCGCGCAAGCCCGACAAGCAGAACAACAAGGTGCAAGTTATTTAGGCGTCGGCGCCATGTTCGCGACACAAACAAAAGGGGATGCAACGGCAGTTTCTTTTACAACTTTAAAACAAATTACCACTACCGTTAACATTCCAGTTTGTGCGATTGGCGGGATACACCAAGGTAATATTAAGCAATTATATGGTACGGGCATTGCTGGTGTTGCGCTAGTTTCTGAGATTTTTGATCAGCAGCAAATTCAAGCGCATGCACAGATTTTAGCCAAATTAACGATTCCTTTTCAATAATCAGGGGGTAAGCGCATAATGAAAAAAGTATTAACGATTGCAGGATCAGACTCTAGCGGTGGTGCCGGGATTCAAGCAGATTTAAAAACAATCGCAGCTCATAAAATGTACGGTATGAGTGTGATTACAGCCTTAACTGCACAAAATACACAAGGTGTAGCTGGCACTTTAGCCACACCAGCTGAATTTGTCGGTCAGCAAATTGATGCAGTGTTTAAAGATATTGTGCCAGATGCCGTTAAAATTGGGATGGTATTTAATCAACCGATTATTGATGTAATTGCGCAGAAAATGAAACAGTACCAAGTGGAAAAGTTAGTTGTAGATCCAGTGATGGTAGCGACCAGTGGCAGTCGCTTATTAGAAGAAAATGCGATAACTGCTTTAAAAACCGCTTTGTTTCCTATTAGTACAGTGATTACGCCTAACATTATGGAAGCACAGCTTTTGTGGGGCCACAAAATCACTGATCGAAGAAGCATGGAAGCTGCGGGACAAGCCATCGCTGCTGCTTTTAATTGCCACGTTTTAGTCAAAGGTGGTCATTTAGTTGAGACAGCCAACGATTTACTTTATGAAAAACAAGGTCAATCTAAATGGTTTGAAGGTCAACGCATTGATAATCCCAACACACATGGTACCGGGTGTACATTATCATCGGCCATTGCCTGTCAATTAGCTGCTGGCTTACCATTAACCGCTGCTATCGCGGCAGCTAAGCAATATTTAACCGGTGCCATTGCAGCCAAACTAGATTTAGGGCATGGCGCTGGACCGCTTGATCATTTTTATCAATTAGCGATTAGAGCTTAAATAATTTGCTAATAACATTAAAAACAGGCTGATAGCAAATGGCTATTTTCAACGATTTATAAAATACTGCTGTTTTGTTATCTGCTTGTTTTTTAATTTGATGATTGTTTATTTTATTAGGATAAAAAGCGCAAAAAAATAACGTTTAGCCTGCCCCTCTAGCAAAACTAAGCGTTTAAGGTTGTACCTAACCTTCATCACCCAAATGATGTTTGTCATGAATTAAAACCAGTACTAAGCCAGTTGCAATTACGGCACCTTCCAGAAAAGTTGCCAAGTCATCAGCCCCTCTGTTTTTAATAACCATTACAACTATATTGTAATGCCTAGTTTGAAAATTGTGAAGCTAAATACGACTTTTTTCATAGTTTTTTCTTTTGCTTTCTGTAAAGTAGGGTGTATAAAGGATAAATGAATTTATTTTAAGCAAATTTCCAGTAAAAAAGTAATTGACAAGGTCAGGAAAACATTAAATTTAGCAATTTGATTTAACGGCATAAAACAACAAAATTTATTCATCAATTCCCTTGCATTTTCATGAAAATGCCTGTAGACTATTGCTCATTGTGCAAAATGAAAGGATTGATGAAAGGAGATTTTGTTGTGCAAACTTTAACTCAAGGCCGGCCGTTAAAATTAATTTTATTATTTACCTTACCATTGTTGATCGGTAATTTCTTTCAACAATTTTATAATATTGCAGATACATTGATTGTTGGTCAAACGTTAGGTGTCAAAGCATTGGCAGCAGTAGGGGCAACTGGCGGGATTTCTTTTTTGATCATCGGCTTTGCTCAAGGGATGACCACCGGCTTATCGTTAATTACTGCACAACGATTTGGTGCTGCGGATTATCGTGGTGTGCGGCGTAGTTTCGGCGTTAGCTTAGTAATCAGCTTATTTGTCGCAGGTATCTTAACCGTGGTCAGTCTGTCATTTACCCGTGAATTTTTGATTCTAATGGCCACACCAACTGCAATTTTACCGCAGGCAACCACTTTCATTCAGATTATTTTTGCTGGTATTATTGCTTCGGTAATGTTCAATTTGTTATCAAATATGTTACGTGCACTAGGTGACAGTCGCACCCCTTTAGTTTTCTTAGTCATTGCAAGTGTATTAAACATTACACTTGATTTCGCGTTGATCATGGGATTACATTTAGGTGTTGCTGGTGCAGGTTTGGCAACAGTTTCTGCCCAGATTGTTGCCAGTTTACTGTGTTTTGGCTATATTTGGCGGCGGATTCCTTATTTACGAATTACTTGGCAAGATTTAAAGTGGGATAAAAATATTTTTTGGCAACATTTACGGATGGGACTACCTTTAGGCTTTCAATCTTCTGTCATTGCAATTGGGGCCATTATTTTACAAGTCGCATTAAATGATTTAGGAACTAATGCAGTAGCGGCTTCAACTGCTGCTAGTAAGATTGACCAAGTGGCAACTTTACCTATGATGTCATTGGGCATCACCTTAGGCACTTATGCCGCACAAAATTTTGGTGCCAAAAAATATAGTCGCATTATTAAAGGTGTCCGGCAAAGCTTAATCTTGTCGGTAATTTTTAGTTTAATGCTCAGTGCGTTAGTAATTTTTAGCGGTCGCTTTTTAGTGACTTTATTTGTTGGTGGTAATAAAGCAGTTCTTGATTTAGCTCAGATTTATTTTTGGGTTGTTGCCAGCGGTTACGTTTTTCTAGATATTTTATTTGTGATGCGCTATACGCTGCAAGGATTAGGTTACAGTGTCATTTCAATCGTTGCGGGGCTTGCTGAACTTGCGATGCGGTCATTAGCGGTTTTCGTTCTGGTCAAACCTTTAGGGTATGCTGGTGCAACTGCAGCAGAGCCTTTAGCTTGGATTGGTTCTTGTATTGTCTTAGTGATCACCTATTTACAGGCCATTCACCGGTTACGGCAAGCAGAACAAATTCAAACTAAACGCGAGCAACAGGTAACAAGACCGGAAACAAAATTACAATTAGCTGAAGAATAATAAAAAAGTGCTAGTATGGTGCCAAACTAAGTGGCCGTTATGGCGGTGGGAGCTTAGTTTGCAATACTAGCGCTTTTTTTAAGCACGGCTAGGCAGATCAATCTGTGCTTCAGCTAGAATGTGATTTTGGATTGCATGATAAAATTCATTTAGCCAATAGCCATTAGTTAAGGCTAATTTTTTGTCTAACGCGTAAACCGTCAATTGGTAGTGGTGTGTTTTATCTGGCGGTGTAGGACCAGTATAGCGTTCAGTGGCTAACTGATCAGTATTGTCAATAAACGGTGATGCTAAACTGTTTTTGCCTTGAACAAACTGCGTCGCTAAATCTCTGCTGGCATTTGCTGGCAATTGCGTTGTCGTAGCAGAAATATTTGTTGCTAACCAATGAATCCAGGGAAATCCTGAAACAGGGACAGCATCAAAGTCAAGTAATGTTAAGCCCCAAGTCTTTGTGTTTGTTGGTAAATCTTGGACAGTAATCGGAAAAGAGATAATGGGTCCGTTAGCATCACGTTGATTTTTTGCAGCATATTTACTATATTGATCGGCTAAATAACCATTTTCTAAAGGGACACTGACTTTCATTTAAATCACCACTTTCTTAAGATTAAAATCACTTTTAATGTACGCGTATCTCACTGTTAATTCAAGTTGGTTAATCATCATCAGTTAAATTAGCAAACTTAGCGCCTAAAAAGCGAACCAGTTGCCGCGGATCGATTTTGATTGAACGACCAATCTGACCGGAAGAGACTAAGATTTCAGACTGTGTTTTGGCGGTTTTGCTAAAGTAAATTGGGTAATTATATTTTTGGTGAATACCTACTGGTGTATTTGCGCCATGCTGGTAGCCAGTTGTAGCCACTAGTTCTTTGAGTGGCACTAGCCCCACCTTCCGATTACCAGTGACTTTAGCAAATTTTTTGTAATTGATACGTTCATCAACAGGGACAACGCCCACAATTGGTCCGGTTTTTTTACCAGTCATCACTAAGGTTTTATAAATAATGTGATCATCAATATTTAATTGATCAAGTTTTAATTGACGCACATCACCGTCTTGTTCAGTCGGTAGCTGATACTGTGTATACGGAATTTTAGCCTGGTCTAAAATTTTTTCAACTAATGTTTTGTGTAAAGTTGATTTTTTACCGTGTTTTTTACTCACAACGCAACTTCCTTTCCCACATTAAATATAGCATTTTCGATTGATTGATGCGACTTATTGAGCGTGTTTAATGGTAAACTAAAGGTAGCTAATTGAAGCGTTTAATGAATAAACGACTTTAATTTAAAGTTAAGGAGTAACGGAGGGAGTTCATGACGGATATCCTGAAACAAACTGAGCAGCAGTTAG
Source organism: Loigolactobacillus rennini DSM 20253 (assembly GCF_001436505.1). Classification (GTDB taxonomy): domain Bacteria; phylum Bacillota; class Bacilli; order Lactobacillales; family Lactobacillaceae; genus Loigolactobacillus; species Loigolactobacillus rennini. Next base: position 7,229 of record NZ_AYYI01000018.1, read on the forward strand.
CACAGTTGCGTCAGCAATTAAGTCAAGGACAACTTTATCATGGTTTACCACAAAAAGTGGGTCAGATAATTGATCAATTGGGTTACCAAAAACCAACACTGGTTGCAATACCTAAGGATAACCAAACTGCACTGGCTAAAATTAAAGCCTTACGAACGCAAGTGCAACAGAAAAATCTGGCAACCATCAGTGATGCAGAATTGGATTTCTTATTAGCGCATTTAGGCTCATTGGATCCACTAGTTCGTGATAAAGGGGTCTATTTTCTTTTTAACGATATTTTACAGGCACACATTTTAACAGCAAAACAAGTACGATACTTAGCTGAACAATTAATCAGTCCACAGATGTTGTACAGCCATATTTTAGAAAAAAGGAATCATGCGCTTTTTTTGCGTGCGTTCAGTGTCATTATTTTAGCGGGTGTTTTATACGTGGATCGCACTTACTACCATGTATTAACACTGAAAGACATTGAAAATATCGTGTTAAAATTAACAACTTATTTAGCATTAGAAGCAGATGGGCGAGGATACATTGCACACCATGGTTGGGCTCATGCTTACAGCCATATCGGTAATGCATTGGACGAGCTAACAGCTAATCCGCAACTGAATCGTGCGAATAAGATTTTTTATTTAACGGTTTTGTTAGTGCGTTATCAGCGGCTTCAAACACCGTTGATTTTTGGTGAGGATCACCGTTTAGCATTGACGATTGTTAATTTAACCAATAAAAATGACCTTTACACCAATTATGTATTATTTTTGTTGCAGGATTGGCAGGCACGTTTACTACGAATGCAGCCACAAGAAAGTGAAGGTTTTTGGAATAGTTGGTATAATCGTAATCGTTTATTGCAAGCATTATTGATACGAGGTGATTTACCAAATAAAATTAGACATTTCTTGTTGCAAGTAGTCGCCTTTTTTTAAACTACCCGTTAATACCGCTTTTAAATTGAGGTAATACTATTGCTGATCTTATTATTGACAATGAATTTAATTAGTTGCTGGCTGTACCAATGGTTTAAACAACCTATTTTACTGTTTATTTGGCTATTATTGTGTCTATTTGCCAGTTATGCTTGGGTAGAACGTCGCTGTAAGGTTAGTGTGGGTCAGTTACTATGGTACAGTTTGCGTGGATTGCTGTGGCTACCATTTTCTGGTTTACTGGCTTTCAGTTTGTGGCGCTATTGTTGGCAACCACCAAGTCAATGGCTTGATCAGTTCAATCAACAACGTTGGCAAATTTTGCCTTTGCTTTTACTAGCTTATTGTGGGTTAGTTTGGCTAGCAGGCCATTTTAGTCATAACACTTGGAAAGAAAGTTTGCTAGTTTTAACTGGCTGGGTTAGTCGATTAGTAATTTTAGCAGTAAGCTTACTAGCGTTTCAAGTTGTGATTACCCATTTAGCTTTGCCGTACCAGCGACTATCGGCACGAATTTTGTGGCTATTTTGGTTAACCGGTAAGTACTTACTATGGCTAGATTTATTATTGCGCCTGCGCCAACAGCGGCTTCAGTTATCAGTAAAATGGTGGGGGCTAGTCCTGCTACTTTGTTTTATTGGTTGGTCATTTAGTGGTCAATTTTTTCCAAGGACTTCCACAACGCCACAAATTATTGCCCATCGCGGTGCTGATCAAACTAGTATTCCTAATACTATCCCTGCACTTAAAGCTGTTTTACCCGAGCGCCCAGCTTTAGCAGAGATCGATTTACAATTGACCAGTGATCAACACTTTGTTGTTAGTCATGATGCGGACACTCGCCGATTAACCGGGAAAAAGAAAATCATTGCTAACACATCCCTAGCAACGTTACAACGTTTGACGTTGGCGCACTCTCACCGGTCAATTCATTATGCAAGTTTCGGTGCTTACTTAGCAGTTGCACAACATGCAGCGCAACCATTGTTAATTGAAATGAAACCTGCTTTATCTACTAACATTTGCAATCAGTTCCGGCAACATTATCAGTTGCTATTACCGCCAGGTACACAGTTTCACAGTGCACGTTTACAGACAGTCACGCGCTTACAGCACGAAACTTCACAACCAGTCGGTTATATTTTGCCATTTACAGTAACTGCTTTACCAGCGACTACTGCTGATTTTTATAGTTTAGATTGGCATTTACTGAATCCATTAGTGGTTACTCAGGCTAAAAAGCAGGGCCAATTGGTTTATGCGTGGACAGTTAACCAAAAGTGGCTTTTTCAAGCATTACGCCAATTTGGCGTTGCAGCTGTCATCACTGATCGAACGGCGCAAATGCAACGGCAAGCCAATCAACCTGCTACTTACACTAGTGGTTTAATGTTACTATTACTAAATTTTTAACCCCATTTTGACGTATGTTACCTTTAACAGCAATTAATTAAGCGGAGGGTAACTAAATGGTGGTTAAACAACGTTGTTCATGGGTACGCCAGCCTTTAAATCAGTTTCATGATTTTGAGTGGGCAGTTCCTGTAACGACAGAAGAAGAATTGTTTTGTTTATTGGCTTTACAAATTTGGCAATCTGGTTTGAGCATGACGGTACTATTACGAAAGCGCGCAGCTTTATGTCAGACTTTTCATTATTTTGACCCGCAGTGGCTGCGTGTGACTAATGAAGACACGTTACTGGCTAAGTTAGACGATGATCGGTTAATTCGTAATCGACGTAAGTTATTTGCCATTTGGCATAATGCGTTTGCACTGCAACGCTTGCACCAACAGCACTTAACTTTAAGCCAATTATTATGGCAGCAGCATAAACCAACTGCTTTTAAAGTTGCAACAGAAATTCCACGCTATGATGAAAGCGGCTTAACAGTAGCGGCACAATTAAAACAGGCTGATTTTCAATTTATGGGTCCGACTAATTGCTATGCTTTATTAGCAACTGCTGGTGTATTAAATTTACATTTAACCAGCTGTTGGCGTTATCCCATCATCCAAGAAGCACAATCTCGTATCACAACAGCATTTGCCAGCAGCTAAATAAAAAGGACGTCGTGTTAATGAAACACACGACGTCCTTTTTGGTGATTCAACCAGCTAAGCATAATAGCTTGATACAATATTAAAATAGAATTACTGGCATAAGAACTAGCTAGAAGACATGCTGCTTTTAGAAAAATTAGTCTGGTTGGATATTAGCTTTCTTACCTGTTTGGTTTAAAGCTGGCTTGTTATCTAGATCTGTCCGAACCACTAAGACATCACAGACGGCAGTCCGAGTAACATATTCAGTTACTGAACCAATTAGTAACCGTTCAACGGCGTTTAATCCAGTTGCACCGATCATGATCAAATCCACATCATGCTCTTTAGGGACGTCTTTTGCGATGATGACTTTAGGTGCACCATATTCGATGGCGTAGCTAACGTCATCTAGGCCGTTTTTCTTAGCAGTTGCAACGTATTGTTCCATAGTTTTTTTAGCTGTATCCGTTACTTGTTCAACCATTGCGGAATCAAAACTGGAAACATTTTGAAAAGCACGGGTATCCACCACGTGAATTAAAAATAATTCACCATGATTCCGTTTGGCAACTTCGACCGCTTTTCGGAAAGCTAACTCAGCTTCGTAAGAACCATCGATGGCAACTAGGATATGTTTATATTGCTGTAGCATGATATCACCCCTAATAGATTTGTTACCTTTATTGTACGTTATTTTAGGGGCTTGTGTAAATGAAAGCGGCTAAATTATAAATGATTTGCAAAATTAAGGGCAAAAATGGCTGCTAAAATACAACCCATTAATAAACAAGCCAGCCAAAAAGCAATGTTAGTGGTTAAACTGCTAAGAAAAGTAATACCACCTACGACAGCAAAATAGTTTCGGAAACGAGTGAGGTATTTTTTTAAGTGGGGTTCCTTTTTGGGGGTGTGGTTTAAGAAATTTCCTTTTAAACCACAGTGTAAATAATAACTCAACCCCAGTAGAACTGCTGTGAAGATGAACATTCCAATCTGCATAAACATGCAACCTTTATTTTAATATTGTTAGAAAAAAAGACGACTCTTACGAATCGCCTTTAGATCATCTGAAGTGCCGTTTAGCTTCCGTTAGTATTGAACCCGCGGTATGGCAGGTGGGCTCGGCTATTTACTCATACTAGCGTCCTCGTGAAAAGGCTGGCTTTGATGAATAAAGGAAGTCAATCCCGTAATTAAATTACTTGATCGGTCAACACAGTGAAGGAAGTAACGTACACCCCGGAAAATCTATCCTTATACTAGCATATAGACCGGTATTACGCAATCATCATGCCGTGGGATCAAGATTCACGTTGTGCTTTAAGTAAACGCTGGTATTGACTTGCAAGCGCTTTTTCATATTTACCGTTAGTTTTAGGCTGATAATAAGTTGCCTGGCTTAATTGTTTTGGTAAATACCGTTGTTTAACCCAATCACTAGGATAATCATGGGGAAATTTGTAACCGACGCCGCGGTTGAGCTTGGCTGCACCTTTATAGTGAGCATCCCGTAAATAGGCGGGAATTTCACCGCTTTTCCCAGCTCTAATATCTGCTAATGCAGCGTCAATTGCAGTAATGCCAGAATTTGATTTCGGAGATAAAGCCAAATCAATTACCACGTCAGCTAACGGAATTCGCGCTTCCGGTAAACCAATTTTTTCAGCGGCTGTCACTGCAGCGACTGTTCTTGCACAAGCTTGCGGATTGCCTAGACCAACGTCTTCGTAAGCAATTACCAAGAGTCGGCGGATAATACTAGTTAAATCACCGCCTTCGATTAAACGCCCCATGTAATGCAGCGCAGCATTGGCATCACTGCCGCGAATTGACTTTTGAAAAGCCGAAATCACGTCATAATGTGCATCACCATTCTTGTCGTTACGTAAAGCTTTACGTTGAATGCACTCTTCAATGATGGGTAATGTAATGGTGATTTTGTCTGCTTTTGTTGCAGTTGATTTCACCGCTAATTCTAAACCATTTAAAGCACTACGCAGGTCACCATTGGTAGCTTGTGCTAGAAAGGTTTCAGCACGGGGCTTTAGGTTGACTGGCAATTTGCCTAAACCATTTTTTTCATCTTGTAATGCGCGTTTAATACCAATTTTAATGGCGGCTTCATCTAAGGGCTTTACTTCAAAGATTTGTGTACGACTACGAATAGCAGGGTTGATTGAAATATAAGGATTCTCGGTGGTTGCACCGATTAAAATAATCCGACCACTTTCTAAATGTGGTAATAGAAAATCTTGTTTTGTTTTGTCTAAACGGTGAATTTCATCCAGCAATAAAATAACACTACCGCTCATTTTGGCTTCTTCAGCGACAATTTGTAAATCTTTTTTACTATCTGTTGCTGCATTGAGCATTCGAAAAGCGTAGTGAGTAGAACCAGCAATGGCACTTGCAATGCTGGTTTTACCGGTGCCGGGAGGGCCGTATAGAATCATTGAGGACAACATTTTAGCTTGCACCATCCGCCGAATAATTTTGCCCGGACCAACTAAATGTTGTTGGCCGACAATATCATCGATGTTTGTTGGCCGCATACGGTAGGCAAGTGGTTGCAATTTATCACTTCCATATCAAAGTATTGATAGAGTATTATAACACGTACCTGATGGACAGCCTAAATATTTAGCTGATAGCTGGTTTGATTTCCTGTATAATGAAACCGAAGCTAAAAGAAAGCGAGATTGAGTTATGTTAAATCAGTTTGGGGCCTTATTAAAAAAGCGTGCACTGACGCCACTGTTATTCTCTGGTCAATATGGTATTGAGCGTGAGGGTCAGCGAATCGATCACCAAGGGCAACTGCAACAAACCGTTTTACCATTTAAAGCGGGTCATCCTTATTTGCGCAATGATTTTGCGCGTTCACAAGCCGAAATGGTAACGGATTATTTCAGCTCACGCCAACAAACATTGAACCAGTTAGCGGCATTAAATGCCGTTTTATTAAGACAACTCAAAGCTGGAGAAATGCTTTGGCCACTGTCGATGCCGCCCAAGTTAGGAGATTTAAAAGCGATTAAAGTAGCAGCGCCGACAAAATCCGCTCAGCGCTATCGAGAAAATATTGGGAAAAAATATGGTTATCGTATGCAGATGATGTCTGCAGTCCACTTCAATTTTTCATTGCCAGAAAAATTATTGCGTACTTTATTTGAAACAGACTATCATGATCAATTTGCAGATCATTATATTGCTTTTCATAATGCAGTTTACTTAAAATTAGCGCAGAATTATTTACGTTACCGGTACGTTTTAACCTACTTGTTAGGGGCTAGTCCGTTAGCTGAGTCGGATTTCTTTCAACAGCAGCCTGGGCCTAGTGAAATGGTGCGAAGCTTACATATGAGTCAAAAGTATGGCTATGATAACGTAGCAGCACAACAAGTTTCGCTGTCCTCACTAACTGATTATGTTACGGATCTACAGCGTTTGCTTAAAACACATGAACTACAAGGCCCACGCGAACTTTATGCGGCGGTACGTTTTCATGGCCAATCATTAGCGCAGTTACCACAAACTGGCGTCCACTATTTAGAGCTGAGAACATTTGATTTAAATCCTTTTGCACCAGCAGGATTAACTGCTACTGATTTCAGTTTTTTGCAATTATTTTTAGCTTATTTATTAGTTTTACCTAGTACGCCGCAAACCGATTTAAATGCGCAACTTAAGCACGGAGCAGCGCTTAACGAAGCGATTGCGTTGGAATCACCATTAAACGTTTCCCAAGCACAAACACAATTAGCCCAATTTATGGCAGGCTTAAAACAATTTATGTTAGACTACCAAGCACCGCAAGCTTTACAAAATGCTTGGCAACTCATGCAAAAACGGGTTGAGGATTATCGCCAAACGCCTAGTTATCAGTTATGTCAAATGAGTCAAAACCAATCGTTACAATCTTGGGGGATCAAGCAGGCAAGAACTTTTAAAAAGCAGGTTACCACAGCTTGTTATCAGTTGCCTGGGTACTTGTCATTTCCTTTAACCAGCCAATTGATCTTGGCCGCTGCCTTTCGTCGCGGAATTAACGTCCAAGTGTTAGACTCGCAGTCTGCTATTTTGCGATTAAATCAACAAGTCGTTTTAGGCAATGGTCAGAGTTCGCTAAATACACAAAGTGCTACTTTGCTAGTACAGAATAGATTTGCGACTAAAACAGTTCTGGGACAAGCCGGTTTGCCTGTACCACCAGGAGCAACTTACCAAGAGATGACTAGTGCTATCCAAGCATTTGCAACTTTGCCGCAACAGCCTTTAGTGGTTAAACCCAAAATATCAGCTCATGGTGCTGGTGTGACAGTGTTGCTTTCGCCCAATAAAACAGATTTTAAAATGGCGGCTAAATCAGCTTTTGCATACGATTCGACGATTATGGTAGAGCCTTATCTCAATGGCACAATTTATCGCTTTTTAGTGATTGATGAACAAGTCGCCGCAATAGCTGAATGCACACCAGCCAATGTTGTTGGTGATGGTCGACATACTTTGGCAACGCTAGTGCAGTTGAAAAACCAAAAGCGTGGTAAACAGACACCTTTTTCGCCCTTGCCGTTGGACCAATTGACTAAATTTGATTTGCAACAACAAGGCTATAATTTACAACAAGTTTTGCCGCGGGGGCAACAAGTTTATTTACGCTTGGCAGCAGATTTTGCAACTGGTAGCGATGCTATTGATGTGACCAAAGAAATGGATACCAGCTATCAAAAATTAGCTTTAACAGCGGCTAAAGCTTTAAAGCTAAAAGTAGCCGGCATCAATATGGTAATTGCTAATCTTTACCAACCGCTAGTGCCAGAACAATCTAATATGGCAAACATTCTTTCTGTGACAGCACAACCGGAACTTGCTGTGCATGAAGTACCATTTTTTGGACAAGGGCAACCGGTAACACAACAGCTTTTAAAAGTACTTTTTGCGGCTACTAAGTGATCAGCAGATAGTTTTAAAAAAATGAGTACTTTGCGACGATTGTTTAGTCTCAAAGTACTCATTAGCACTGTTTAGCTTAGCGGTTTAATTACGATGGAATAATTCATCCAGTAGCGATTTTTTAGGTTTATCGGCAGTTGCGGCTTCATGTTCATACTGACTGATATCGATGTTGTCTTGATTAACTGCTTGGGCGGCAACTAACAACAATCCGGTTGCTTCTGGTGTTGTATGGGCAGTGTCATTATTTACCATGGTGAAAGCAAAGCCATGTTGATTGGCGTATTGCAAGTAGGGCTTTAATTGCGCTGGATCTAATTTACCATTGAGTAGTAATTTAGCTGGTTTAAATTGCGGTGCAGCTTGTTTAAAAGCAGCTAAAGTTTGTGGTTGTGCAATTTGCTGTACGGTTGCTCGGACTAAAACGCGTTCGCGCAATGAACCTAAATACTGCCGACGCTCATCCGGTTTTGTCTGGGGGGTTCCCGTCATGCGGCTTTCAATTTCTTTATTTAAGTCGTTATTTTCCGCCATAATGGTCAACCCTTTCATGAATTATTTGATACAATAACGTGAGTATAGCATATTTAAAAAATAAACCAAATTTTTAACAATTAAGGAGTGAAAAAATGGCTTTTACACAACAAGATTTTGCTGTTTTTAATGATCAGACCGTTGCAGGGCGCATGGCACTAATCCGTGAACAATTGGATCCAAAATTTGAAGCATTAGGGGCGCAGTTAGTTTCACAGTTAGCAAAAGCTCAATTGCCTACTTATGTTAATGTTGCTAAACATTTACGACGGCATACTAATCCCGCACCAAATACTTGGTTTGCGGTGGGGCCGTATAAACGTGGCTATAAAATGGTACCACATTTTGAAGTCGGCTTGTGGGCAGATCGGCTGTTTGTTTGGCTTTGTCTATTAGAAAATATTCAGCAGCCGGCGCCATATGCAGCAATCTTAGATCAAAAACGCGACTTGATCACTAATTTACCATCGTCAAATTGGCAATTATCAGGTAATCACATGGCAAAAGCCAGTCAGCCATTTACTTTAAAACAGTTGGAGGCACAAACAAAGCGGTTTAAAACGGTAAAGCGGGGAGAATGGTTATTAGGCAAATTTTGGCAATCAAATGATCAAGTTTTTCAAACGCCAGGTGCAGTTGAAGAAGAAATAAAGCAGTCCGTTAAACAGTTAACGCCACTTTATCGCAATTTATTGTCCGGTATTCCCACAGACTAGTAATGGAGAATACAAAAAAGGTGATGACTTCGGTCATCACCTTTTTGCTTAACTTGGTTGAGATTACAGCAACTGGTTGTAGTATTCAACGACAAGTGTTTCATCAATATCTGGTTCTAATTCGTCCCGTTCAGGGTAACGTGTTAATGAGCCTTCTAGTTTGTCGGCATCAAAGCTGACAAAAGCTGGCCGCCCAACAACAGCTTCCAATGCATTTTGAATGACCAAAAGATCTTTGGACTTTTCACGTACTGAAATCACTTGACCAATATTAACCCGGTAAGAAGGGATGTCAACCCGTTTGCCATCTACTAAGATATGGCCATGGTTGACTAATTGCCGTGCTTGTGGCCGTGTTGTTGCTAAGCCTAAACGGTAAACCATGTTATCTAAACGCCGTTCTAGTAAAATCATCAGGTTAACACCTTGTTTACCTTCTTTGATTTTACCGGCAGTTTCAAACAGGTTAGAGAATTGCCGTTCGTTTAAACCGTACATGTAACGTAGCTTTTGTTTTTCACGTAACTGAATACCATAGTCAGATAACTTACGCCGACTATTTGGACCATGATCACCTGGTGCGTAAGGGCGCCGAGCTAATTCTTTTCCGGTACCAGACAATGAAATGCCTAGACGCCGGGATTTTTTCCAACGTGAACCAATATAACGTGACATTGAAATTCCTCCAATAAATTTTTTGGAGTAAAATAAGCGAATGTAAGTTCAGTATACGTGCAGTTTGTTTTGCAATTTTCGCCTTATGCAGCCGCAGGTTACTAATTGAACTTGGAGCAACGAACTGTTGACGTGCTTACCACTTACTGCTGCATTATTTTACACGAGACTAAGTGTAGCAAACGGAGCGGGACAAGTCAATGGCGATTTACAGGTAGTGGTTTAAAGCAACGACAAAATTTTCCAGCTCAGCCTGGTCAGCTTGTGAAAAGCGGTTAAACTGAACGGAATCAATGTCGAGGACGCCTTTTTGGTTGGCCAATGGGACCACAATTTCTGAATTAGTTGCACTATCACAAGCAATGTGGCCTTTAAATTGATGAACATCGGCAACGACTTGAGTCTTTTGCTGAGCAAAAGCTGTACCGACAACACCTGTGCCATTAATGATGTGCATGCAGGCTACTTTTCCTTGAAAAGGACCAAGGTCGAGCTGATCTGTTTCCGGTTGATATAAATAAAAGCCCACCCAATTGATCTGGTTTAAGGATTGATTTAAAAGGGCAGCGGCGTTAGCTAAATTAGCGACTGTGTTAGTCTCATCCTTTAATAAAGCTTCTAATTGTTGTGTGAGCAATGAATTATTTGACATGAAAGGGACTCCTTTATTAATAAAAATCGGATAGTTTTGTGATTCCTAGTGATGGCTTGCGGTCACTATGATATAATTTAGATTAGATTTTAATGACCTATACATATAAATGCAAGGTAAACTGTGAAACGTGACGGGGGTTGTATTGATGGAGTTACTTTTGATCGGTATTATTATTTTAGCATTATTGCTGTATGGTGGGATTATTTTATACCAGCGGCGTAATTCTAAAAAAATTGATGCATTACAAACACAAAAAGAAGAATTAACAAAATTACCCTTCAAAAAAGTGATGGCTGCTGCACGACAACAAGGCTTGGCTGGGCAGAGTCAAGATGAATACGCCAAATGGCAAAAGCGGTTAGAAGAAATCCAAAAACATGGCTTCCAAGATTTTGACCAGCATTTGTTAGCTGCTGAAACTGCGAATAACCGTTATCGGTTTCTTTCAGCAACTAAGATTATGAAGCAAGTCTCTGAACAATTAAAAACGATTCATGGTGCATTGGATGAAATTTCAGCTGGATTTAAAAAAATTCAAGCAGATGCAGAAGCTAACCAAACACAAGCAAAAAAATTACGGGAAGTTTATCAAAAATTGCGCAAACAATTGCTGACCAAAAGTTTTTCTTATGGTGCTGCTGCAGATGGTTTGGAAGAAAAGCTTAGTTATTTAGAAACGTCGTTTGATAAATATCAACGTTTTTCTAGTTCTGGTGACCATGTAGAAGCAAAGCAAATCCTTGCTCAATTAGATAAGGATATTACTGAATTGGCTGATTTGATGAAGCGAATCCCGCCGCGCTTTAAGGAATTAAACAATGAATTTCCAGAACAATTAGATGAGTTACGTCAGGGTTACCAGCAGTTGGCAGCGGCAAACTATCAGTTTTATGATATTGACATTGATGCTGAATTAACGGCACTTGATCAGCGTGTTAACCAAACACGGCAGTCGCTAAAAAAGCTAGATTTGGCAACGATTGAAACCACTAATCAAAATATTGCCCGGCGCATCGACCATTTATACGATGTGATGGAAGCTGAAATTAAGGCGCATCAGACCGTTTCTACACGAACTGATGAATTACAAGCTTTCATTCAACACGCACAAAAACAAAACCAACTATTGCAAGTTGAACTAGATCATCTTAACCAAAGTTATAGCTTAAATAATGATGAACTAGGGCAAACGTTAAAATTAAAGCAGCAATTGGCCAAAATTCGAAAAACATTTGAAAATGATACGCAAAGTATAGCGGATCAAACAGCTGTCTATTCATTGGTAGCGGAAAATTATAAAACGGCATTTGCAACGTTAACTAATGTAGAAAAAAAGCAAAAAGCCATTCATGATAGTGTTCAAGGGCTGACAAAAGGAGAGAAGGAAGCCCAGCGTTCACTGCAATCATTTGAGTTAGAAATTCGTAACATCAAACGGCAAGTTGAAAAATTGAATTTGCCTGGCCTATCACGACAGTATTTAGACTTTTTCTTTTTAGTTGCTGATGAAATTGATCAATTAGATCAAGATTTAAATCAAGTAAAAATTGATTTAGACGCCATCACGAAATCGTTAATCGCGACTCAAGAAGATTTGAATAAATTAAAAGAGGAAACAGCGGACACTATTGATAGTGCGTTATTGACTGAGCAGCTATTGCAATATGCAAATCGTTATCGGCATAGCCATGATAATATTGCACAAGCAAGTCAAAAGGCATTGCAGTTGTTTAACCATGAATTTGATTATAAAAAAGCTGCGGAAACAATTGCGACTGCTTTGGAAACAGTGGAACCAGGTAGTTATAAGAAAGTGGAAGAGACCTACTATAAAACAAAAGATCAAGATTTAGAGGTTTAAATCATAATATTAAACGTGCTTTATCAAAAAATTTTTCGCAAAATTAATGACATTCGATAACCAAGATTATCAGTTGGAGAATGTTAATTTGCCAAGTTAATTTACTGATGAAGCACGCTTTTAATTGCACTTTAACTTATTAAAAGTTAGTATTATGATTTAGAGGTATCAGTCAGAAGTATTAAATCCTTGGGATTTAGTTGCAGGCCGTGTATTTTTAAATCCAATTTAGAGGAAGATTAAATATGATTTATTTTGATAATAGTGCGACGACTTTAGCAGCGCCGCAAGTTTTACAAACTTATCAACAAGTTAGCCAAGACTTTTTTGGTAATCCATCGAGTTTACACAATTTGGGTGATAGGGCTGCTGGTTTATTACGGCAATCACGGCAACAAATTGCGGAGTTGATTCACGCAAAACCGGATGAAATTTATTTTACCAGTGGTGGTACAGAGGGCGATAACTGGGTAATTAAGGGAACAGCTTTAGCTAAGCGTCAGTTTGGCAAGCATTTAATTACCACAGCTGTTGAACACCCAGCAGTTAAGAATTCAATGGCACAATTAGAACAGTTAGGCTACCAAGTCACTTATTTGCCAGTCGACGAAAAGGGACAAATCGATCCAGCTGATCTTCAGGCAGCCATTCGGCCTGATACCATTTTGGTGTCCATTATGGCAGTTAATAATGAAATCGGAAGTATCCAGCCGTTGGCGGCGGCAGCTAAAATTTTAAGACAATATCCTAAAATTCACTTTCATGTGGACGCGGTGCAATCAATTGGTAAAGGGTTATTATCGTTACTCAGGTTGCCCCGAATCGATTTTTTAACTTTCTCGGCACATAAATTTCATGGTCCGCGGGGAACTGGGTTTATTTACGCTAAGCGTGGTCGCCAGCTTGCACCTTTGCTAACTGGTGGTGGTCAAGAGCGTAATTGGCGTAGTGGGACCGAAAACTTACCTGCTATTGCTGGTATGGCTAAGGCGTTGCGGTTATTATTAACCGATGAACAGACTAAAGTTAAACAACAACAGGCGGTTAAAGATAAAGTGTATCATCACGTTGCACAAGCACCTAAAGTAACTTTATTTTCGCAAGATAATTCTGATTTTGCACCGCACATTTTATGTTTTGGTATTGCTGGTGTGCGTGGAGAAACCATTGTTCACGCCTTTGAGAATCATGGCATCTATATTTCAACGACTAGTGCTTGCTCATCGCGCAGTGGCGATATTTCAGGCACCTTAGCTGCTATGAAAATTGCTGATGATGTGGCAACCAGTGCAATCCGCATTTCGTTAGATGAAAATAATACTTTAGCGGAAGCACAAGCATTTAATGCCGCCTTTGATAAAATTTATGCGCGTTTTCAGTTGATTAATTCATAATGGAAGGAAGAAATGAATGACATATACAGAAATTATGGTGCGCTATGGTGAATTATCTACTAAAGGCAAAAACCGGCGCCGGTTTATCGGTCGACTACAAGGTAATGTCACAAAAGCCTTGCGTCGTTTTAGTAATTTAGAAATTCGGGCACATCGTGATCGCTTGCACGTGATTTTAAATGGTGAAGATAGCCAAGCAGTTATGCACCGTTTGCAGCAAATTTTCGGGATTCAAAATTTTTCCCCTTCAGTCCGCGTTGAACGCGATATGACCCAGGTTCGTAAAATGGCAGTTAAAATGATTAAAGCGCAATATCAGCCAGGTCAGACGTTCAAAATTAATACCCGACGCTCAGATCATCATTTTGAAATGGACACTAATGAAATTAATGCAGATTTAGGTGGGGTTGTATTAGATCAGATTCCGGGAATCAAAGTTCAAGTTCATCATCCAGATATTACGTTGCGGGTTGAAGTTCGCCTAGACGGTATTTACCTTTCAAGCGAAACAATTCAAGGTGCTGGTGGTTTACCTGTAGGTTCAGCAGGCCGCGGAATGTTAATGCTTTCTGGTGGCATTGATTCGCCAGTATCTGGTTATTTAGCTTTAAAGCGTGGGGTTGACATCCAAATGGTTCATTTTTATAGTCCGCCTTATACTAGTGCCAAAGCACTGGCAAAGGCCAAAGCGTTGACAGCTAAATTAGCTGTTTACGGTGGCAGCATTCAATTTATCGAAGTGCCTTTTGCTCATATTCAAGAAGAAATTAAAAATAAAGTACCAGAAGGCTATTTAATGACTGTGCAGCGCCGCTTAATGTTAAGGTTAACGGATGAAATTCGCCAGCAACGTCATGGCTTAGCAATTTTTAACGGAGAATCTTTAGGCCAAGTCGCCTCACAAACTTTAGAGAGCATGGCGGCGATTAATGATGTTACAACTACGCCGGTTTTGCGTCCAGTCGTTTCCTTGGATAAAAATGAGATTATTAAAATTGCCCAACGGATTAATACTTTTGATCTGTCCATTTTACCATTTGAAGATTGTTGCACAATTTTTGCACCGCCTAAACCTAAAACTAAGCCAAACTTAATGCGGACACGGCATTATGAAGATTTAATTGATGTTGCTGGTTTGATGAAGGAAGCGTTAGCTGGGATTAAAGTAACGGAAATTAAGCCAGACGACCAATTTTTGACGCAGGATCAATCAGAAATTAATCAATTGCTATAATTCAGCGTTGCTTTTAACCGTTTTTTTTGCTACAGTAGTCTCAAAGCAATGAACAAGTCAGTAATAATGGCCTCGTGGTTTAGAGAAAAAGTGGTCGCTGCAAACTTTGCGCAAGTCATTGATGAAAGTAACTTGGGAGCTGTTGTTTTGAAATCTAAGTAGAAACAGCCGGTAGAAACCGTTATTTCGTTGAAGTGGCGCATTATGCGCAATTTAGGTGGTACCGCGAGTCAGCATTCGTCCTAGCAATGGGGCGGATGCTTTTTTATTAGTGTAAATCATGCTGCGTAATAGAGAAAGGATCAATGAGGATGACAGACGATAAAGCAATGTCAACTAAGTATGATCCGCATCAGGTTGAACCTGGGCGGTATCAAGAATGGCTGGAGAAAGGATTGTTTAAGCCACAACATCACCCTGATGCTAAACCTTATTCAATTGTCATTCCCCCACCTAATGTAACTGGTAAATTACATTTAGGGCACGCTTGGGACACGACTTTGCAAGATATGCTGATTCGGCAAAAACGGATGCAAGGCTATGATGTTTTGTGGTTACCTGGGATGGATCACGCTGGAATTGCCACCCAAGCAAAAGTCGAAAGTCATTTACGTGAACAACACATCAGCCGCTATGATTTAGGTCGTAAAAAATTTATTGACCAAGTTTGGCAATGGGTTCATGAATACGGGGATATTATTCATCAACAATGGTCAAAATTAGGTATTTCCGTTGATTATTCTCGTGAGCGTTTTACTTTAGATGGGGGGTTATCCAAAGCCGTACGAAAAGTCTTTGTTGATTTGTACAATAAGGGACTGATCTATCGGGGTGAATACATCATTAATTGGGACCCCCAAGCACAAACTGCACTATCAGATATTGAAGTAATCCACCATGACGATAAAGGGGCATTTTACCACGTTAAGTATCCTTTTGCCGATGCAGAAATGCGATTTAACGGCAAACCATACATTGAAATTGCCACGACACGGCCAGAAACCATGTTTGGTGATGTTGCGATCGCCGTTAATCCGGATGACCAGCGCTATAAAAACCTAGTAGGTAAAGAAGTTATTTTACCCTTACAAGGTCGGCATTTGCCGATTATTACTGATCCATATGTTGATCAAGATTTTGGTACTGGGATGGTTAAAATCACACCAGCACACGATCCAAATGATTTTCAGGTGGGTAACCGGCATAACTTAGAACGGATTAATACAATGAATGCTGATGCCACATTAAATGAACGTGCTGGAAAATATGCTGGGATGGATCGCTTTGCTGCCCGTAAAGCCATTGTGGCGGATTTAGAGCAAGCGGGTTATCTATTGAAAACAACACCGATTGTTCATAGTGTTGGCCATTCTGAACGGACCGGCGTGCAGGTCGAGGCACGGTTATCAACGCAGTGGTTTGTTAAAATGAAACCATTGGCAAAGGCTGCTTTGAAAAATCAAGCTTCTGACCAGCGTGTTGATTTTATTCCCCCGCGTTTTGAAAATACGTTTACCCAGTGGATGGAAAATGTTCACGATTGGGTGATTTCCCGGCAACTTTGGTGGGGTCACCGGATTCCAGCTTGGTATAACAAAAAAACGGGTAAAGTTTATGTCGGCATGAAAGCACCTAAAGATGCTGAAAACTGGCAACAAGATCCAGACGTATTGGACACTTGGTTTAGCAGTGCGTTATGGCCATTTTCATCCATGGGCTGGCCAGATACACAGGCAACTGATTTTAAACGTTACTTTCCAACTGATACGTTAGTGACTGGGTATGATATTATTTTCTTCTGGGTTTCCCGGATGATTTTCCAAAGCTTAGAATTTACCGGGAAACGACCGTTTAAGCATGTTTTAATCCACGGGTTAATTCGTGATGAACAAGGTCGAAAAATGAGTAAATCACTAGGAAACGGGATTGATCCCATGGCTGTAATTGATAAATACGGCGCGGATGCTTTGCGTTGGTTCTTAAGTACAGGTTCCACGCCTGGCCAAGATATCCGTTTTTCCTACACTAAAATGGATGCGGCTTGGAATTTCATCAATAAGATTTGGAACGCCACCCGTTTTGTCATTATGAACTTAGCAGCAGACACCAAGGCAGTTTTACCGGATACAGCGCAATTTGATTTGGCGGATCGCTGGATTTTAAGTCGTTTAAATGAAACGATTGGCGATGTGACTAGATTATATGATGATTTTGAGTTTGGAGAAGCCGGCCGTTCACTTTATAATTTCATTTGGAATGATCTGTGTGACTGGTACATTGAAATGAGCAAGGAAGTGCTTTATGGCACTGATAAACTGGCGATTAAGCGTAAGCAACAGACCTTGGCTTATGTTTTCGTACAGACCTTAGAATTGTTGCATCCGGTAATGCCATTTGTTACTGAAACACTATGGCAACAATTGCCGCACACTGGTGATTCAATCGTGACTGCAAGTTATCCAGTGGTTCACGCTGAGCTAAATGATCCTGATGCAGTGACACAAATGGGTCATTTGATTGAATTGATTCGGGCGGTGCGGAATATTCGGGCAAAAGTTAACGCACCGTTGTCCAGCCCAATTAATGTATTGATTAAAACCACAGACAAAAAAGTCCAGACAATTTTTGAACAAAACCAGCAGTACATTGCGCGCTTTGTTCATCCTAAAGCTTTAACGATCGGAGCCAAGACGACGGCACCTAAGTTAGCGATGACTGCAATTATCTCTGGCGCTGAAGTCTACATTCCCTTAGCTGAATTAATTGATTTAAATGTTGAGATTCAGCGGATGGCAAAAAAGGTTGAAAAATTGCAAAGCGAAGTGGCTCGTGCGGATAAAAAGCTTAGTAACCAGCGTTTTGTTCAAAATGCACCTAGTAAAGTTGTGGCAGAACAAAAAACTAAACGAGAAGATTATCAAAAACAATTAACAGTGGCAAAGCAGCGAATTACCGAATTAAAAGAAAATATGTAAGATTAAGAAAATCTAGTTTTACAACAGTGATTTGATTATACTGTTGGTTAGACTAG
This sequence comes from Loigolactobacillus rennini DSM 20253, assembly GCF_001436505.1. Classification (GTDB taxonomy): domain Bacteria; phylum Bacillota; class Bacilli; order Lactobacillales; family Lactobacillaceae; genus Loigolactobacillus; species Loigolactobacillus rennini. The sequence goes on from NZ_AYYI01000018.1 coordinate 25,262, forward strand.
GTTTTTTTAGTGATCAAGCTTTGTTAAATTTCAAATGGAGTGACTACAATGTATGCGAAAAATTATCAAGCCGCGTTACAAAAAATACACGGGCGGCCGAAAATGCATAAAGAAGGCAGTCTTAAACGGATTCAACAGGCGGTGGCAGCTTTTAATCATCCTGAGCAACAGTTAACTGTGATTCATGTGGCGGGTACCAACGGAAAGGGATCAGTGGTCAATAATTTGCGGCACTTAGCTAATGCTCAAGGATTAACCGTGGGAACATTTACTTCGCCATTTTTAACGAGATTTAATGAGCGCATTAGCATTGATGGGCAACCGATCAGTGATCAAGCATTACTTAATCTAGTTAATCAAGTCGGCCCAAAAGTGGCAAAACTTGATGCTGCCGACCCTACTAATCAGATAACGGAATTTGAGTTCATCACATTGTTAATGTTAGTTTACTTTGCTCAGCAAGCTTTAGATTTAGTCATTGTGGAAGTGGGCATTGGTGGTTTAACTGATGCAACTAATGTTGTGACGCCATTAGTGTCTGTCATCGTCACAGTGGGATATGACCACATGGCATTATTAGGCAATACGTTAGCTGAGATTGCTCAGCATAAAGCCGGCATTATTAAAAGTGGCCAACCTGTGGTTAGTGGTCGTTTACCGGCAGAAGCCCAGGCAGTCGTTACGGCAACGGCGGCGGAAAAGGGTAGTCCGCTTTATCAATTAGGGCGCGATTTTAAAGTTAGTCAGCGACAACCATTAGCTAGTTGGGGAGAAAGTTTTACTTATACCGGTGTGCAGCAACAATTAAAAGATGCCACAATTCCAATGCTAGGCGCTTATCAAGTTGACAATGCGGCAATTGCGTTAACTGCTTTTATTTTGGCTTTAAAACGACTTCACCAATCGGTTTCCGTGAAAACTTTAAAGCAAGGTCTGGCACAGGCTAAATGGGCTGGTCGTTTAGAAAAAGTTAATGCACAACCCTTGATTGTCCTGGACGGTGCACATAATGAGCCAGCGATGCAAGCATTAGCTCAGACATTAAAAGCAGATTTTGGCCAACTTGATATTTACGTTGTTTTTGCTGCTTTAAAGGACAAAGCATTAGTACCAATGTTAGCAACTTTACAAGCATTGCCGCAAGTACATTTGGTTTTGACACAGTTTACAGGTAATCCACGTGTTGCGTCGGTAACAACATTGCAAGAAGCAAGTCCAGTGACACTACCAGTCTTCGAACACTGGCAAGAAGCACTACCAGCAGTTTTACAAAAGATGTCAGCAGATGATATGCTATTATTTACGGGATCATTGTATTTTATTTCAGAAGTACGACATTACTTTGAAAGTTGAGGACTGATGATGGCAATACAAGGTGTTATTTTTGACATGGACGGGTTGATGTTTGACTCGGAAAAACTATACTATCAGGCTAATTTGGCAGCAGCTAAGACAATGCAGCTATCGTTTCCAACCAGTTTCTACCATCAATTTATCGGTGCTTCAGACGGTTACATGATGGAATTGTTAATTGACGCATTAGGCGAGCGCTCCCAAGCAGAGCGGTTTGTTGATTTGACTTATCAAAATATTCAACTAGCTTTGCAACAGGGTAAATTAGTTAAAAAACCGGGTTTAGATGCATTATTGGCGTATTTAGATCAACATCAAATCCCTAAAATTATTGCATCAAGTAATTTTAAAAGTAAAATTAAGCAATTTTTAGCTGCAGCACATCTAAAGCATGCTTTTACTAAAATTGTTTCTTTTGATGATGTTTCCCAGGGCAAACCAGCGCCAGATTTGTTTGAAAAAGCCCACGTACTTTTAGGAACACCAGCTACAAAAACCATCGTTCTAGAAGATTCGTTAAACGGCTTATTGGCTGCCGAAGCCGCAGCACTTCCTTGTGTGATTGTGCCAGATTTGATTAAACCGACGCAAACTATGCAAGCTAAAGCGACAGCAATTGTCCCAGATTTGTTTGCAGTTCGTGATTTAATTAAAAAAAGTCACTGATTCTCACGTAATTTAAAATTAGACGGCTCTTGGCTGCCGTTTAATCTAATAACGAGTGGAGCGAATTTATGTTGGCACTTAAGCAACAGTCACTGACGCCGCGGGAACAACTATTGGCCACTGGGGCTGCAAGTCTAACAGATCAACAATTATTGGCGATTTTGTTGCGTACTGGAACAAAGAAATTACCTGTGATGGCCGTTGCAGCGCAAGTGCTGCAACGGTATCCACAATTGGCAGCTTTAGCACAGGCCAGTGTGACTGACTTAGAACAAATTGTGGGAATTGGCCAAACAAAGGCGTTAGAATTAAAAGCAGCATTAGAATTAGGTGATCGCATTCGGCAGGCGGTTCAACTACGCTTTGGCACGGTAACCTCTAGTCAACAGATTGGTCAGTTTATGGTGCAGCGTTTTGCTGGCAGTCAGCAAGAACACTTAATTGCAATTTATTTGGACACTAAAAATCAAATTATCAAGGAAAAAGAATTGTTTCGGGGTACATTGAATGCTGCCATTGCTCATCCCCGGGAAATTTTTGCCTATGGTTTACAGGTTGCGGCTGCTAGATTTATTTTGGTGCATAATCATCCTAGTGGCCATACGGAACCTTCTGCTTATGATTTAAAGTTCACCCAGCGTATTCAGGAATGTGGTGCCTTAATTGGTATTGACTGCCTTGATCATTTAATTATTGGTCACCAGCAGTACGTTAGTTTGAAAGAATTAGGACAAATGTGATGTGATAGAAATTTACTGGCAGCATCAATTTTTAATTTTTGGCTGCTGATTTACTTGATTTTATATCAAGATAAGTCAGTGATGTTAGCTTGTCAATAAACCGCTATCATGGTAAACTGAAAGTGTATTTTTGTTGGGTAATGGGTCAAAGTTTCCTAGTTAAACTTTCTCCATCGGACCAATCAGAATTACAAAAAATAGTGTCAAGTGGCACGAGGAGGATTTTTAATTATGGAACACGGCCCAGTTAAATGGTTTAATCCAGAAAAAGGTTTTGGTTTCATCTCGCGGGAAAATGGTAGCGATGTTTTTGTTCATTTTTCTGCCATTCAAAGTGAAGGTTTTAAAACCCTAGAAGAAGGCCAAGCAGTAACGTTTGACGTTGAAGAAAGCGATCGGGGACCACAAGCCGTTAATGTCGTTAAAGCATAATTTGAATTAATTCAGTAAAAGTACCGTTGTCTGACGGTGCTTTTTTGTTGCATTGAGTTTCTAAAAAAAAATTAAGTTTACAAAATCGCTTATCATTTTAAAAATTATTCGGTATGATAGATGAGTAAGCATTAAGGCATTTTGTATCAGAAATAAGTATGTTATAATTCACTTATCTAAAAGGCAAAATGTTAAACTATTTATGGCAGTTCAACCTGTTATGTGGACAGTCTTGAATTTCGTTGAATTGAAGGAGAGAGACGCTGTGTTCGGATTAGGCACAAAAAATATAGGAATTGACCTCGGAACAGCCAATACATTGGTCTACACTGACGGTAAGGGAATTGTACTTCGTGAACCTTCCGTTGTTGCTAAGAATACTAAGACTAATGAAATTGTGGCAGTAGGTACCGAGGCGCGCGATATGATCGGGCGGACCCCTGGCAGTATCGTCGCGATTCGGCCAATGAAGGACGGTGTCATTGCTGACTATGATACAACGGCGGCCATGATGAAATACTTTATGGAAAAGTCGCAGGGTCGTGGTGCAGGCAAACCATACGTGATGGTTTGTGTGCCTAGCGGTGTTACCGAAGTCGAAAAACGTGCGGTGATTGATGCAACGCGGGTTGCTGGTGCACGGGATGCATATGTGATTGAAGAGCCGTTTGCAGCTGCGATTGGTGCAGGTTTACCGGTAATGGATCCAACCGGCAGTATGGTGGTTGATATTGGTGGTGGTACTACTGATGTTGCCACAATTTCTCTTGGGGGCATTGTATCGAGTCGCTCGATTCGCATGGCAGGAGATAAGTTTGATGAAGCGGTGATTTATTACATTCGGCAACATTTCAATTTATTGATCGGTGAACGGACTGCAGAGACTGTTAAGATGCAAATTGGTTCTGCCTCGTTAGAAAAAGCAGCTAAAATCGATGGCATTACGGTTCGCGGCCGCGATTTAGTTTCCGGCTTGCCTAAGACAGTCGATATCACTGCGGAAGATATCGCAAAAGCCTTGCAAGAAGTTGTGAATGAGATTATTGTTGCAATTAAAGAGACCTTAGAAGAAACGTCACCAGAAATTGCGGCAGATGTAATTGATCATGGAATTGTTTTGACAGGCGGCGGCGCGTTGTTGAAAAACTTGCCTGAGGTTATTGCAGACGCAACTAAAGTGCCCGTTTTTGTGGCGCAGTCACCGTTAGATTGTGTGGCAATCGGCACTGGCGAATCACTTAAAAACATTGATATCATGAAGAAACGTTAAATTCATGGGTTGGTAGAAGCCTATACTAATCGCTGAAGATCGGTTGAACGCTGGCCATTTTCAGCGATTAATATTGTCAGCTCAATCATAAATTAGTGGCAAGATGTTGGAGGCAGCATTATGCAGAAATTTTTTTCAAATCGAAAATTAATCATTGTTCTGATCGCAATCATTATTAGCATGGGGTTAATGGCATTTTCTGTTAGTGTTCGGAATAGTGATAAAACGCCGCCTTTAATTCAGCGTTTTGGTAATGACGTTGTTGGGGTTGCGGATCGAGTTGTTGCGTTACCAGTAAATGGCGTTAAAAATAGTTTTTCTTCTGTCTCCAATTTAATTAATACCTATGAAGAAAATACTAAATTAAAAGCGCAATTAGATGATTTAGCACAAACTAAAACACGGGCAAATACGTTAAAAGCAGAAAACAAAGAATTAAAGAAGCAATTAAACTTAGATAACACACTAACTGATTATACTAAAATTAACGCAGCAGTTTTGACCCGTTCTCCGGCAAACTGGCAAAATAATTTAGTCATTAACAAAGGCAGTTTGGCTGGGATTAAAAAGAATATGCCAGTGATGGCTGGCTCCGGTTTAATTGGCCGGGTTGTTGAGGTGAATGGTACAAATTCAAAAGTAGAATTGGTGACAACCGATAATCAATCTGCTAATCGATTTGCAGCTGAAGTCGTCACAGCTAATGGTACTGCTAATGGGATTATGACCGGCTATGATAAACAAAGTCGGCAACTTAAAATGGGTCAATTGAACACTGACGCTAAAATTAAAGTTGGTGATACGGTACAAACTTCTGGTTTAGGTGGTTTAACGCCACGTGGTTTGTACATTGGTAAAGTTAGCAAGGTGAAACACGATAATTATGGTTTAGCGTTGTCTTTAACCGTTAAACCAGCAGTTAATTTAGATGATTTCACGGTAGTGACAGTGATTAAGCGTCAGTTAGCAGGTGATTAAATGCGAATGCGAGAAAAAGTGACACTTTGTGGTCTGCTGAGTTTACTGATGTTACTGGATGGATCAATCAGCTATCTGTTTGCCGGAACATTACATCAATTTCCTAATACCATGATTACACGTTTAACAGTATTAGGGTTATTATTAATGGTTTTTTTTGCACCTGATTTTAATCATTTGGTGATAACTGCTTTAGTCTTAGGCCTGTTGTATGATAGTTTTTATACTGGTGTGTTGGGTGTGTACATGTTTTTGTTTCCCTTAGTAGTTTATTTTACAAGGTGGATGGCAAAATTTTTTGCCTCAACGCCGTTGATTATCGGTGCAATTTATTTGATTGATTTAACTGTTTTGGAAAGTGCCGTTTACGCGATGAACACTTTTATGGGTCAGACTACGCTTTCTTTAAATGATTTTATTCCCAATGTTTTAGGGCCGACTTTAGCGCTTAATTTAGTTTTATTCATTATCCTTTATTTGCCACTACGCCAATTGATTGCGAAACTAGGGTCAGTTTATTGATGGCAATAATTATGCTAAAATTTAAGTATTGTGGTAATTAGGGAGTGGCAGATATGCAATATGTGGTTTTAAAGGGACATCAAGGTGGTTATCAGCTGACATTGAAACAAAATGCAGCTTTTTCGGCCATTATTGATGAATTGAAAACACTTTTTAAAAAATTGAGCCAAGAACAAATTAACGGTGAAAAAGCTGCCGTTGGCTTTAATATTGATACACAAAATCGTCTGTTATCTGTAACAGAAAAACAACAAGTTCAGGCATTAATTGAACAGTATCCCCAGTTTCAAGTTGAACGGATTACAGCTGACGTTATTTCAAAGACGACAGCACAGACATTGAAAGAACAAGAAAATATCCACCTCAATCGCATGGTTATCCGTAGCGGTCAAGAAGTTAAAATTTCTGGTGATGTGTTATTTATCGGAACTGTTCATCCAGGAGGTATTTTACGGGCTACAGGCAGTATTTATTCGATTGGTCGCATCGAGGGAATCGTCCACGCTGGTTTTCCCGCTTCAAATACAGCAATTGTTGTGGGTGATCTTAGCCGTGCTAGTCAGGTTCGGATTGCGGATAGTGTAGATATTTTAGCGGATAGTAAACAGAAATTTACGCCGCGCTCAGTTACATACATCAATGATTTACATTTACTGGATTATGGCGAGCTTGACCAGTTGAAAACAATTCGCCCGAAACTTTACAATCAAATTGGGGAGGCATAGGTAATGGGAACAGCAATGGTTGTGACATCCGGAAAAGGTGGTGTCGGTAAGACAACTACTAGTGCAAACCTTGGCACTGCTTTAGCCTTACAGAATAAGCGAGTCTGCTTAATGGATTTAGATATCGGTTTACGTAATTTGGATGTTGTATTAGGTTTAGAGAACCGGATTATTTACGATATTGTGGATGTTGCACGTGGCCGTGCTAAGTTACACCAAGCCTTAGTCAAAGATAAGCGCTTCGAAGATAACCTCTATTTATTACCGGCAGCCCAAAATACCGATAAAGATGCACTAGTTCCTAGTGAGGTTAAAGCAATTGTTGATGAGCTAAAAACAGATTATGATTTCATTATTATCGATTGCCCTGCTGGGATTGAACAAGGTTTTCAAAACGCCATTGCAGGTGCTGATGGTGCAATTGTGATTACGACACCAGAAATATCAGCTGTTCGAGATGCTGACCGGGTGGTTGGCTTGTTGGAACAACAAGAGATGCCGCATAAACCAAAATTAATTATTAATCGCATTCGGCAGCACATGATGAATGAAGGTGAAGTGATGGATATTGATGAAATCACCCGTCACTTATCCATTTCCTTATCAGGGATTGTGTTGGATGATGATGATGTGATTACAACTTCTAATCATGGACGGCCAGTGGTTCTAGATCCTAAAAATCCAGCCAGTCAAGGTTACCGGAACATTGCTCGTCGTTTATTAGGGGAAACAGTGCCTTTGATGTCGATTAAAGAAAAAAAAGTTGGTTTTTGGCAGCGGCTGTTTGGAAAAAAATAAGTTGACAGTTAAACTTAAACATGCTAAAGTAATTGCCATAATTAATGACGTTGAACGGAATAGTAGTTATGTGCCAGTTAGACAGAGAATTTCTGGTTGCTGGAAAGAAATAGCGGTGCATAGCAAAACACATCTGCGAATGTCTGTACATTGAACAGATTAGGTGTACACGGGAAAGCCCGTTACTGCTGTAGTTCTCTGAACTACCTGAGGCACTGACTTGTGAAAGCAGTGTAAATTAGGGGTGGAAACACGACAGCATCGTCCTCTTGAAGTGATTAACTTCAAGGGGATTTTTTTATGAGAACTACCAGAGGCATTGGTTGTGAAATCAATGCGAATTGAGGTGGCACCACGACAAAACGTCCTCGAAAACAGATTGTTTTCGGGGACGTTTTTGTTATTGGATTAAAAGGGGGATTTTAAATGAATGGAATTGTTGCGCAGTGGCAGTACGCTAGCCAAATTATGCCATCATTATTACTTGGTTTAAAAACAACTTTATCACTTTTTGTGTTAACGCTGATCGGTGCGATACCTTTAGGAATTGTAGTGGGTCTTGGACGTGCATCACGTTTCAAAGTAGTTCGTCAAATTTTAGGTGTTTATGTTTGGATCATGCGGGGAACACCGTTATTGTTGCAATTAATTTTTGTTTTCTACGGGTTACCGATTGTTCATATTGTTTTCCAACGTTATAACGCGGCATTGTTTGCATTTATCATTAATTACGCTGCTTATTTTGCTGAAATTTTTCGTGGGGGGTTACAGTCGATTGATCCGGGACAGTATGAAAGTGCCAAGGTTTTACGTTTAACTTACTGGCAAACAGTTCGTAAAATTATTTTACCGCAAGTGATGAAAATTGTTTTGCCTTCGATTGGTAATGAAGTGATTAATTTAGTGAAGGATTTGTCGTTGGTTTATGTCATTGGCTTGGGTGATTTATTACGTGCTGGAAACGTTGCAACGGCACGCGATGTTACATTATTACCGTTAGTTTTAGTGGGAATTGGTTATTTACTACTCACTGCAATTTTGACTTTTGGTCAACGTAAGGTAGAAAAACACTATAGTTATTATAAATGAGAAGGTGAATGAATGTTAGCACTTAAAGCAATCAATAAAAGTTATGGCAAACGGTTAATTTTAAAACAATTGAGTTTAACCGTTAATGATGGTGAAGTTTTGGCAATCGTAGGACCATCTGGCGCGGGTAAAACCACCTTGCTGAGGTGTATCAGCGGGTTAGAACCAATTGATTCTGGAGAGATTGATTTAAATGGACAACCTTTTGATCCTTACCGGAATCAAAATCAGGACAGTGTCATTGGTGTTGTCTTTCAAGATTTCCAATTATTTCCTAATTTAAATGTTTTAGAAAATATTACTTTAGCGCCTATCTTAGTGTTAAAGCAGCCAGCGGCTACCGCGAAAGCCAAAGCACGGCAGTTATTGTCGCGGCTAGCATTAGCTGACAAAGAGCGGCTTTACCCCTATCAATTGTCTGGTGGGCAAAAGCAACGGGTTGCCCTAGCCCGTGCGTTGGCGATGAGACCGCAAGTCTTATGCTACGATGAACCAACTAGTGCACTGGATCCGAATTTAAGGCAAGAAGTTGCAAAAATGATTTTAAGCTTGAAGGCTGATGGGATGACCCAAATTGTGGTGACGCACGATTTGGCGTTTGCGCGTGAAATTGCTGATGCCGTCAAACATGTCACGGCATTATAAAAAGAGGTGGTTAGATGCGCCAAAAAAGACTGATTTTTTGGCTTAGCTGTTTATTAGTGGTTGGGCTATTAATCCTAACTGGTTGTCAGCGGCAAACAGCAAAGCAAGATTCATGGCCAGTGATTAAACAGCGTCAAACTGTTGTGGTTGGTTTAGATGATAGCTTTGTGCCAATGGGATTTCGTGCAAAAAATGGCCAACTTAAAGGTTATGACATTGATTTGGCTCGTGCAGTGTTCAAACGCTATCACATTAAAGTTGATTTTCAAACAATTGATTGGTCGATGAATGCCACTGAATTGCGCAATCGAACCATTGATTTAATTTGGAATGGCTATACGATAACGCCCGCCCGTAAACGGGCAGTTCGTTTTAGCCAGCCCTACCTACAAAATAAACAAGTTTTGGTCACAATGAAGAAAAATCATTTGAATCAATTTTCAGCAATGCGTGGAAAAACACTAGGTGTTCAAACTGGCTCATCTGGTTATGCGAGTTTAGAAGCACAGCCACAGCTTTTAAAGCAATACATTAAAAAGCAAACGCCAGTTTTATATAGTACATTTAATGATGCTTTTATTGATTTAAATGCTAATCGGATTCAAGGCTTGCTGATTGACCGAGTTTATGCGGATTATTACATTCAGCATCAGTCTGATCCACAAGCTTACCGTGTTGTTAGTGGTGATTTTGCTCCTGAAAATTTTGCGGTAGGGATGCGCAAATCGGACCGTGTACTACAACAAAAAATCGACGCTGCTTTAAAGGTGCTTTATCAAAATGGTACTATGCAGCGTTTAAGTCAGAAATGGTTTGGAGAGGACAACTCATTACCACAGAAATGATTTGGTTTAATTATCAGATTGACAGCACTTGCCAATTAGTTTATGCTTAAGAAAATTAAATTAAAATCTACAAAGGGGAGCTTTTTAGCTGAGAGTGATTAAGTTCAGACCCTTGAACCTGTTGTGTTAGTGCACGCGTAGGAATTGTAGCTTTAGGGCCTCTTTGTAGTTAATTAGGCTCTACAATATCTGTTGTTGGTAATAGATTTATCTATTATTGATGGCAGAT
>NZ_AYYI01000099.1 GCF_001436505.1 Loigolactobacillus rennini DSM 20253
GATACATATTATATGTACGAAGGCATTTCATTTACACAAGATTCTTGACGCTACCGGTTAAAGCGACTGCATTAATCTTTTCTCTAAAAGTAAGTCTGATTTTCTGACTTTTCCCGGCCTTATCTTGTAACTTACCTGAACCTTTTGGAAATTTCTGCCGTGAAATTAATAAAAAATTTAAAGCAAAAATAGCGGTACATAAGACAAAAGACCAGCCAAACCAAATTTTATAAAATTCAATTACTGTTACCAAAATAGGTAGTAATAATTCCCCAACTGAGGCAAATGCTTTAATTAATACATTTGCAGTTGTTGCATCATTAGGATATAGTTCCATCAAAGCTGGATACGTTCCCGAATCAAGAAATGAGTTAGCTGCACCAGCCAATACACCACAAACATAAGCAACATAAATGTTAGGACTTAAAACAATACCTATAAAAAACGGAATATAAGTTAAAATACCCAATTGTATAAAGATCTTGCGTCCATATCGATCTGAAAGTATACCAGAAATATATAGTACCAATAATCGGCCAATACCTAATGATGAAATAACAAACGAAACACCAGCATCATTCACATGCCATTGCTCACTTAACGCTGACATGTTTTGGGCAAGAATAACAATTGCCATACCATGAACTAAATAATTAATGTATAAACTAATCGTTTTTACAATTTTATTGTTGTGTACTAGTAACATTATTCCCCCTTTATAAAATCCGCACAGTACTCATTACAACACTATAAAATTTTGTCTGGATTTAAAATGTTATTTGGATCAAATACTTGTTTAATCTTTTTCATAGCCGTATAGGTAACTTCATCTAATGACTTTCTTAAATAAACTTTTTTTGCGATACCAATTCCATGCTCACCAGATACTTGTCCGCCAAGTGTTTTGCTCTCCTGATACAATGCATCAAATACTTTAGTTAATTTCTCCTGCCATGTTTTTTGATCATAGTCATCACGACACACATAAAAATGTAAATTACCATCCCCAGCATGGCCAAAACCTGGAATGCGAATATTCTCAGTTGTCGCTATTTGATGAACATACTGAACAAAACTTACAATTTCACTTCTTGGAACAACAATATCTACTTCATCCATTTCTGTAGTTGAATCTTTGATGGCTTCTAAGAATGCTCCCCGTGCTGACCAAATTTCTTCTTGCTGTTTAACGTCATCTAAAACATAAACATCTTCAGCCCCATGTTCCAAGCAAAGCTCTGCAATCTTTTCGTAATCATCTTCAATTTGCGCTTCTTTTTGACCATCAAACGATAGTAATAGATAAGCCTGATGTCCATCTTCTGGAAAAATTTTCTGAGAAAAACTTTCCCAATATTTGATTACATTCTGCTCAAAAAATTCTACGGCAGTTGGTGTGATCCCTGAACGTAGTATATTGGGTACTGCTTTAATAGCGTCCTTAAAGTTAGGAAAGGGAACTAGTAAACTCATTGTAACCTCAGGCTTAATAATTATTTTTAACGTTATCTCAGTGATAACGCCAAGCGTTCCTTCAGAACCAATTATCATATCTTTCAAATCAAAACCTGAACTATTTTTAACAAATTTACCACCTAGGTGCATCACATTTCCTAGAGCTGTAACGACTGTTAAGCCACGTACATAATCACGAGTGACACCATATTTAATTGCACGCATACCACCGGCATTAGTTGAAATATTACCGCCAATAGTTGCTGTTTTTTCACCGGGATCTGGTGGATAAAAGAAACCACGTGTTTCTGTATATTGTTTAATGTCAGTTAATAATGCCCCAGGTTCCACAGTTAACGTTAAATTATCTGTGTCTAATTGTTTGATTTCATTCATACCCGAAAGGTCCAGCAAAAGCCCACCTGTCGTCGGAATTGCACCACCCACCAACCCGGTTCCTGCTCCTCTTACTACTACTGAAATATTGTTTTCATTTGCACACTGCATAACTGTTGCAACTTCTTTAGTCGTCATTGGTTTTACCGCAAACTCCGGCAAATGAAATATTGTATTAATTTCGTCATGCCCATAATCATCCGATATTTCATCTTCAGTATATAAACGATCCGGTGGAATAACTTTAGTAAGTGCTTTTAAAAAATTTTCTTTTGTTGTTTCATCCATTTTCGAATACCTCCACAATCTAAATTGTCAGCTTTCTAAACGGTGAGATACTTTTTCCAAAAATTCCCTCATCACGCCAATATGCAAAAACAGAAAATCCATTTTTACATTTAAAACGACATTCTGCACAAGGGTCGCTGTCACAATAACAGTAAGCATCTTCATCAGCCAAAGCAAACAATAATTTGTTTTTCGAATTTTTATAAACATATTTAAATTGAAAACCAGTAAAAGTTAATAAGCAAACCCACTCAATCTGATGATGATCTGATTTAAGTAATTTTTCAGGTAATAAAATTTGAACGCAATTTTGATCAAATCCACCAATTATTTTATATTTTGGAATACGTGGATCTTTACCATCCAATACAACTTTTATTTCTCGTATTCCGGCTGGCATTTCATCAGTTGTATTCTTTAAAGTGGCCAAAATCTGTTTATTATTAAATTCATAAAAGTGTGGTACGGGACGAATGATTTCTGGTCTGCGTGTTGCCTGAGATCTAGTGATACTTAATCTTTCTCTTGTCATTCAACACACCTCGGTAAAACTTAGCTAATTAAGTTACTTACTACTGTTAATCTGTTGTTTCATAATTGTCTTTTTTACTTTTCCTGAATCTGTCGTTGGAAAAGATTGATAGATAAAAAGTTGCTCTGGCCAATATTTTTTCAAAACATGCTGTTTTTTTAAGAAATCAATTAACTCTTTCAAAGTAATCACCTGATTTCTATCTTTTAAAACAATACAAATTCCAATTCGCTCTCCAAGTCTTTTATCAGCGATTCCTACTGCTGCAGCTTGTTGAACTTTCTGGTTCGCCATAACTTGCTTTTCAATTTTTTGCGATGCTATTTTTTCACCACCACGCAAAATAATATCGCTAATACGCCCATCTACTTTAAGAGCAAAATCAGAATTATAATGTCCTAAATCGCCAGTGTGAAACCAATTTTGCTTATCTAAAGCGACTTCAGTTGCTTTAACATCACGAAAATATCCTTGAAAAACAACCGGGCCTTTTACAATTATTTCACCAGACTGATAGGTATCTTTAATTTCTTTACCATTCGAATTAATGATTTGAATATCAACACCTGGAATTGGGAAGGTAGCATCTGTCAACCAGTTCTTTTGTTGGTAATATTTAGGATCAGTACACGCAAAAGGAACACATTCTGTGGCTCCGAAAACATTGTAAACGGGTACCTGTTTGATTATTGCTTCTTTTTGAAGCTGCCAAGGTATTGGCGAACCTCCACAGATAATCTTTTTAAGATAATGTTTTGCTGGTATGGTTGAAAAAAGGTCATATACGATCGTTGGAACAGCAAGCATGTACGTACAATGATGCTTGTTTATAATATCAAAGCAGTCTTGTGGGCAATATTCATCAAATAAAACACATGTACTGCCTGTTAAGATAGTTGTAACAATACCATGATGAAACCCAATCGCATGATTAAGCGGCAGAGCTAATAACAAAATATCTTTGTTGGTAATGTGATATTCCTTAGAAAAATAAATTTCGCTGTAAAGAATATTTCGGTGTGAAAGCATCACTCCTTTAGGAGATCCAGTTGTGCCAGACGTTAATAATATTGCAGCAATATCTGCTGGTAACTTTGCTGGATTGTGTTGCTCTTTCAGGCGAAAGCAACTTACCGAAGCATCTAAAGAGGATATTGCTTCATATTTTGTGTTTTTCTTATTCAACACATAATTAAGCTGCTTATTGGATAAAATCACTAATTTAGGTTGCATTAATTCCAAAACACGCTCAAACTCTTGCTTATCTACATGCATGCTTAAAGGTATGGCAACAATATTCAATTTAAAACAAGAAATTAAAATTTCAACATTTAACACATTAATTGGTAGTTGTACAACTACTAATTCTTTCTTTTCAATATTATGTTGTTGAAAAAGATTAATTATTCTAATACATTGGCAATCTAGTTGCGCGTAGGTTATTTTTTTATTTTTTTCTATTAAAAAAACATGGTCAGGTGAAGCTGCACAACGTTTTTCCCAAATATTATCTAATGTTGAAGTAGCTGCATTTGCCATTAGGGGATACTGCTCAATCATGTTGACACCCCCACAATAACTATTTAGCTGTTTTTTTGATTAATGCTTTAACAACTTTTTGCGCATCACCAATAACACCATAATCTGCTAATTTAAAAATCGGTGCATTTTTATCTGTATTGACTGCAATTACACATTTAGAATCTTCCATTCCTGTGGTATGTTGTATTGTGCCCGAAATACCAATCGCAAAATAAACTTCAGGAGAAACTGTTTTACCAGACTGTCCAATCATCATTGAATTATTCGCCCAGCCTGAATCAACTACCGGTCTTGAAGCCCCAACAGCAGCATCTAGATTACTTGCTAATGCTTTTAATAATTCAAACTGGTCACTATTTTTTAATCCACGGCCACCAGCAACAACAACATTAGCGTCATTGAGATTGATTTCTTCTTCATCTGATAAGTTATTAAAGCAAATATTTTTGACATTATTCAAATTTAATTGAATGTGCTTAATATCTGTAGCTTCCAATTTATCAACACTCGTATGTTTATCATCTGACGTATTCATTGTAATAATCATTGTTTCATTTAGGTCTGTAATAGTCGTTCGATTTAATGCTCCTGAATAAGCTTTTTTTATTAATTTTAATTGATCATCACTATGTTCAAGATCATTAACACCAGTAACAATCAATGAATTTAATAATGCACTTAAACGTGCTGCAATGCCATTAATAAAGCGATTGCTGGAGAATAAAATGATCGGATTAATTATATTTTTAAAATATTGATACAATGCTTGTGCAATTAAATTTGGTTCTGGTGCATTTACATTGTCGATTGACAATATGGTCGCATTAGCAAATGAACTTTTTATTTCTTTATCACTAGTTGATACAATCACTACATGAATTTCATAATCTGGGAAATTAGATTGCGCTGCGTACTGCAGCTTTGCACAATCATTTTCACTTCCCACAGCACAAAGATAAATGACCTGTTTATTCATCTTTCAACTCCTCCTTTACAAAATATTTTGTTGTTGTAGTTTAGTAAATAATTCGTTTACTGCATTTTCATCTTCATCTAAATTAAAAATAACAGCGGTTTTCTTTTTCAATTCCGGTAAAGCTAATTTTGTATTCCCTAATTGTTTTACTTCAAATTGTTTTGGTTGTTTAACTGTTATTTCTTTTATTTCTGCTTTTCTAGCTTGTATCTTGGTTTTAAAGCTAGGCAATCGTGGTGTATTAATTGTGTCGGTAACTGAAATTACCAACGGTTTCTGTGTGTATGTCGCTGAAAGTTCACTTTGATCCCAACGTGAAACCAAAGTTAGTTGTTCATTGTCTTGCGTTTTAATTTCATCCACATTATCAACAAAATCAGTCCCCAGAGCAGCAGCAATACCTGCTCCGACAACCGCTTGATTATCATCCGCTGCCTCTCTACCGACAATGTAATAATCAGCTTTTTGTATAGGTAAATTGCCCAAAATATAACCTAGGGAAGGTGAGTAGGCGTTTATTTCAGAAAATTTATCATCTAAAGCAGTAATGGCAGAATCTACACCCAAAGATAATGCTTCACGCAGTACTTTTTCCGTCTCAGTCTTTGTACCAAGAGAGACTGCAGTTACATTTCCTTTGTACTTTTCCCGCAACTGTAAGGCAGTTTCAATTGCATATTTGTCGTAGGGATTCAATATTACAGAACCTTTATTACTTTTATTCGACAAACAGTCTTGCGCATTGTCAGGATCAATAATTGCTTTTATATAAACAACGATATTCATAAATATTCTTCCTAACTATTTAAGTGTCTAATGTTTATTTGTCTTCACTAATTCATTTGCAATCGTTATTCTTTGAATCTGATTTGTTCCTTCGAAAATTTGAAAAACTTTAATATCGCGCAATAATTTTTCAACTGGATAATCACAAGAAACACCATAACCCCCAAAAATCTGGACTGCATTTGATGTTGCTTTTTGTGCAAGATCAGAAACAAATGCCTTAGTCATTGCACCTTCTTTTCTTACAGATAATCCTTTATCCATCATTTTCATGGTGTTATTTACCATTAAACGTGCTGCTTCTGTCTGCATTGCTATATCTGCCAACATCTCCTGAACCGCTTGAAATTTATAAATCGGTCGATTAAATTGCTGCCGGACAGTTGCATACTTAACAGATTCATCTAAAGCTCGTTGCATGATTCCCACAGCTAATGTTGCAACAAATGCGCGTGACAAATTTAAAGAATTTAGCGCAAGCTTAAACCCTTCTCCTTCTTCTCCAATTCGGTGATCTAAAGGAATATGAACATCTGAAAAGTTCACCGTACTAGTATCTGATAAGCGCAAACCCATTTTTTCTTCATGCTTACCCACCGTAATACCTGGGCAGTCGTGTTCAACAAGAAAAGCACTTAGTCCACGATTGCCATCATCTGAAGTCCTAAAAATTGCAATATAAACATCAGCTAAATTCCCATTTGTAACAAATACTTTTTCGCCGTTTAAAATATATTCGTCATCTTTTTTCCGCGCACTTGCTGCAACAGCACCTGCATCAGAGCCTGCATTTGCCTCACTTAATGCAAAAGCTGCAAACTTTCCTGGCACAATTATGTTGGAAAAATATTTTGCCATCTTTTTATTACCACTCAGAATGACCGATCTTAAAGCAACAAATGTTGAAACTAACGTAATTGCATAGCCTGCATCATATTTTGCTAACTCTTCAAAAACCATTGCAGTAGTTTCGTATGATAGTCCTAAGCCACCATATTCCTCAGGAATTTCAAGTTGATGAAGCCCAATTTCAAATGCTTTATTAAAAGCAGTTTTAGGGCAGCTACCTTCTTTATCCCATTGCTTAACGTGTGGCTCAAGTTCAGTTTCTGCAAACTCACGAACTAAACGAATAAATTCCTGCTGTTCTTCCGTATATTGTAAAGCCATTATTATCACTCATTTCTTAGACTAAGTTATATCTAAATAATCTTTAAATATGACTTTTTAATCCAACAACGCCGTCTTGATATAACTGTGCTATTTCTCCTTTTGTATAACCTAATTCCTGTAATACTTGACTCGTATCCGTTCCTTGAGCCTTAGAAACATTTAAATTTGGTTGCCCTTGAGATGCAAATCGAATTGGATTGGTTGGAATGAATCTTCTATTGCCTGAGGGGAATTTCATTTGACGTAATTCATCATTTTTAAGTGCTTCCTCATCCTTATAAATTTCATTTGGTGTTAAGCATGCTTCTAATGGCAAGTCATTTTCAGAGAATGCTTTTACCCAGTAATTTAAATCATGCTTTTTAAACGCATTACCCAAAATATCAATAAATTCTTGATTTAATTGCTGTTGATTAACATTATCAATCTGGTTATATTTTGGATCATCAACCAGATCTCTTCTCCCTAAAACGGTCATTACTTTGTTATAGTCACGATCATATACCGGCACACACATAACTAACCAACGATTATCTTTTGTTTTATAAGTGTTGTTAAAAGGATTTGCAATTGCTTTTCTTGTTTTCGGATACTCATTACCATACTGTGCTGACACCATAGCAACATTTTGCATAAATATTGCTGCATGATGTAAACTAACCGTAACTTTCTCACCTTCACCGCGATTAAATTGCTTTATTAAAGCACCACAAATTCCAGCAACTAAACACATAGAGACTTGAAAATCACCGTAACCATTTGATGGGTTCATTGGGGTTTCATCTTTTTCCATTGTCGTTCCTAAAATACCACCTCTTGCCATATAGCAAGTAGCATCAAAGCCAGCAGCATCTGATTTATCCCCATTTTCACCATAGCCCAATACTTGTGCAAAGATTAATTCTGGAAATTTTTGATGTAATGTTTCGTAATCTAATCCCATTTTTGCCAAAGATTTAGTTCGAATATTAGTCAAAAAAACGTTGGCATCACCCAGCAATTGAGACATAATTTCCTGTCCCTGAGAACTTTTAGTATTCAATGTAACGAAACGTTTATTCATATTTGAAATATCAAATCCCAAATTTTCGTCATCGGCATAATGCATATTAAAAACAGCACCCTGTGTCCGGCCAGGATCACCCTTAGGAGATTCAATTTTAATAACATCCGCACCCCATTCTCCTAATACCCTAGCAACAGTAGGCGCTGCTAGAAAAGTGGTCATATCAATGACCTTCACACCTTCCAAAATATTATTCATAATAGCTTTCCTCCTAAAAAGGTCGATAACAGCTTAATTATTAAAAATGCTGCATCGACCTCAGTACTAATTAAGCTTATTTGATTACACCATCATCTAGAATAAGTTTACGTGCTGCCGTTACTCTTTGAACTGAACGTGGACCTTCCTCAAGCCACATTGCACGGCAATCTCGATACAGACGTTCAACTGGACCATAAGGGTTATCCTCAAAATAACCAATTCCCCCAAATGTCTCTAGCATATAATCAGACACAAGCTTAACCGTATTAATACTTTGTAATTTACACATAGCTGCTTTTTCTTCAATATCGATTCCTTTATCGTATTGATCTGCTAAATCATATAACATGGCACGTAGGGCAAAGATCTCTGTTCCCATATCAGCTATTTGCTGTTGGATCATCTGTCTTTTAACAAGTGGTTTAATGTTACACGATCCTTAGCACGTGCAATAGACATTTCTAACATTCGCTGGCTCATTCCAAGATTACTGTCGGCAATGTGTGCTCTAGAAATAGATAATGATGAAATAGCAACATGTAATCCTTCACCACGTTTTCCTAAAAGATAAGCTTTTGGTACTTTAACATTTGTAAAGCGTAAACCAGCATGACCAGCACCACGACATCCCATCATATGTGGCATTGGAACAATTTCATACCCCGGTAAGTCAACTGGTACCCAAAAAGCACTTAAACGATCGTCCCCGGTTTTATCTGGATCAGTTACGGCAATCACATAAGTTGCATCGCTACAATCAGTGTGTGAAATCAGTGTTTTTTCACCATTCAATAAGTAGCAATCGTCTTGTTCAATAGCCGTTGTATGCACGTCAGCACCAGTACCACCGGCCTCTTCTGTCAATGCAAAATTTGTAAAAATAGTTTTATCTTGAACCTTAGGAAGTACTTTCTTTTTAAGATCTTCATTACCAAATTCATCCATAATACGCCAGTTCAAATCTGCAGCGTGATGTAAATGCATCCGCATACCTCCAGGTCCACGACTAAACATTTCTTGTACTTGGAAAATTTGCTTTTGCGTTAAACCAAAGCCACCATATTCTAACGGTAAAGCAAACCGATACAGGTCATTATCAATTGCTAATCGGAAAAATTTTTCAGGAAATTTGTTAGTGACCTCTACTTCTTTTTGCATTTCATCAAATGGACCTTCAGTTAATGCTTTAATTTGTTCTAAATAATTTTCAAATTGTTCATCTGTCATTTTTTTGCCCGGTGTCAATTGAACTTTTTTTATCATTTAAAACCCTCCAATTAAATAACTATCTCAGCTACAAAAAAGTATTTGTCCAAAATCCTTCAACCATTTAACCAGTACTAAAACTCATAAAATCCTACTTAACTAAGAAATCGTTTCCATCCCACACTTTTAGATTATCCGGACTTATAATTAGATTCAAATACTGTTTAACTATATTAAGTATTCATAAAAGAAATAATGTGATAATCTCAGACTTACAGAGTACTGAAATTTAAAAATGAAGCCTATTTTTTATCAATATTATTCAAATTTCTATAACTAAAAAAAGCGAACGATTTCAAAATTGAAATCGTTCGCTGATTTTTACGTACCATTTTTCAAAGTACGTTTTATTAAACATTAAGCGTATTTATTTCTTAAGAGAAAAAGTGATATTTTTTATTTCTCGCTTCAACAAATACTGCTAAAAAAACACCAATTGCTGTAAAAACAATGTCTAACCAAAAAACTTTTAATACACTTGTTGCAGTATCGTTAATGATAAAACTAGAAACAAACGGTCCGACAAAATAAGTCAAAGCTGCTGCAAAACTATAATAACCAGTCACGCGACCCTTCTCTGTGGGAAAGTATTGTGTTAATACTGCTAATCCTAATTGCCAAACACCACCAGCTGCAAAAAAGCCAATAACAGCACTAGTTATTTTTGCTAACAATGGGCTGGGTTTTATAACTAAAATGACCAAAAAGATTAATGAAATTAAGGGATAAATAATAACTAGTAGAATCGGTTTAATTTTAGTCACTAAAATTGTCGTCACAAAAACCGAAACCAAAGAGAAAACGGCATACCAAGACATTAGAGTTTTCGCTACATTTTCACTTAATCCAAGTACGGAAATCCCAAAATTAGGAATATATTGCGTATAAACATAAAAAGTAAATGAAATTGTGAACCCTAAGATAATCAACGCAAGACCGTCAATCATCATATTAGGCATCGCTGCACCATTTTTTCTTGAAGTTCACTGTCGGCAACACTAGTTTTTTCAGATGATTTTTCCTGTTTATCCTGCGGTGCAAAGCGGCTAAACAACACAATTACAATATCTACAACAATTGCAATGATCAAAAGCCATAATGTCATATGTGCATTAGGTAAAGCCGCAACAATAAATGGCAAAACAAATTGTGCTAATGACATGGCTGCTTTAACCAAAGAACTCATACTAGCTGATTTTTCCGGAAATGCTTCAGATAATGCTGGGTAAGCAGCGGCATCACCGAAGGAATTCGTAAACCCGAGAAATAACGAAAATACAGCAGCGGCTACAACATTCCTACTTAAAATTAAACCAAGGAAAAAAATAACCGTGCAACTCATTCCCACCAATAAAATTGGTTTACGTCCAAAACGATCTGATAAAAAACCAGCAAAAAGGATTGTCAATAGTCTACCAATCCCCATCATTGAAATGACAGTTGATACACCATGTAGATTGGTTTGCCATGAATTTTGAAAGAAAGAACTATACTGTGAAATAATAATTTGTGCCATGCTTAAAATGGCGTAACAAATATAAATACCGATAGCAGACATAAAATAATGCGGTTTTGGCGCTAGTTCATTATTTTTATTCATTATTAATCCCTCACTTAAAATCAGGTACTGTCAAACGTACCCTAATTTACCTTGTTTTTATTATCGTTACTAATTGTT
>NZ_AYYI01000019.1 GCF_001436505.1 Loigolactobacillus rennini DSM 20253
CGACCTACGCTGGCAGGGGGTGCTCCCCCAACTACCCTCGGCGCGAAGCAGCTTAACGACTGTGTGCGACATGGGAACAGGTGGTACCTGCTTGCTATAACCACCACACCTAACTTGAACATCCGTTGGACGCTCAAAACTGGCTACTCAATTTCTACGTGTTTAACCGCTTCTAATATAACACCAACTACTTGGTTAAGTCCTCGACCGATTAGTCTTGGTCAGCTCCATGCCTCACGGCACTGCCACCTCCAAGCTATCTACCTACTCATCTCGTAGGGGTCTTACTTTCTTAAAGAAATGGGAAATCTTATCTAGTGGGGGGCTTCACGCTTAGATGCTTTCAGCGTTTATCCCGGCCATACTTAGCTACCCAGCGCTGCGCCTGGCGGCACAACTGGTACACCAGCGGTATGTCCATTCCGGTCCTCTCGTACTAGGAACAGCGCCACGCAAATTTCCAACGCCCGCGACGGATAGGGACCGAACTGTCTCACGACGTTCTGAACCCAGCTCGCGTACCACTTTAATGGGCGAACAGCCCAACCCTTGGGACCAACTACAGCCCCAGGATGTGATGAGCCGACATCGAGGTGCCAAACCTCCCCGTCGATGTGGACTCTTGGGGGAGATAAGCCTGTTATCCCCAGGGTAGCTTTTATCCGTTGAGCGATGGCCCTTCCATACGGTACCACCGGATCACTAAGCCCGACTTTCGTCCCTGCTCGACTTGTCAGTCTCACAGTCAAGCTCCCTTGTGCCTTTACACGCCATGAATGATTTCCAACCATTCTGAGGGAACCTTTGGGCGCCTCCGTTACACTTTAGGAGGCGACCGCCCCAGTCAAACTGCCAACCTGACACTGTCCCCGGCCACGTTTAGTGGCGCGGGTTAGCGTGTGCGTACTGCCAGGGTAGTATCCCACCAATGCCTCCACCGAAACTAGCGTTCCGGCTTCCACGGCTCCTACCTATCCTGTACAAGCGGTACAAACACTCAATATCAAGCTACAGTAAAGCTCCATGGGGTCTTTCCGTCCTGTCGCGGGTAACCCGCATCTTTACGGGTATTTTAATTTCACCGAGTCTCTCGTCGAGACAGTGCCCAGATCGTTACGCCTTTCGTGCGGGTCGGAACTTACCCGACAAGGAATTTCGCTACCTTAGGACCGTTATAGTTACGGCCGCCGTTTACTGGGGCTTCATTTCGGTGCGTTGCCCTTACGGGCTAACACGTCCACTTAACCTTCCAGCACCGGGCAGGCGTCAGCCCCTATACGTCATCTTACGATTTAGCAGAGACCTGTGTTTTTGATAAACAGTCGCCTGGGCCTATTCACTGCGGCTGGTCGTTAGACCAGCACCCCTTTTCCCGAAGTTACGGGGTTATTTTGCCGAGTTCCTTAACGAGAGTTCACTCGCTCACCTGAGGATACTCTCCTCGACTACCTGTGTCGGTTTGCGGTACGGGTAATCATTTGCTCCCTAGAAGCTTTTCTTGGCAGTGTGACCGCAAGGACTTCGCTACTTAAATTCGCTCCCCATCACAACTGGCCGTTGGCCTGAAGCCTTTCACTCCAGTCCCGGCGCATTGCTTGGCCGCACCTTTCCAATCGTGCGGTTCCTCTTGCCTCCTGCGTCCCTCCATCGGTCGAACGCAAATGACTAGTACAGGAATTTCAACCTGTTATCCATCGCCTACGCCTTTCGGCCTCGGCTTAGGTCCCGACTAACCCTGGGTGGACGAGCCTTCCCCAGGAAACCTTAGTCTTACGGTGGACAGGATTCTCACCTGTCTTGCGCTACTCATACCGGCATTCTCACTTCTAAGCACTCCAGCTGTCCTCACGATCAGCCTTCACCGTCCTTAGAACGCTCTTCTACCATGACCACGAAGTGGTCATCCACAGTTTCGGTATTATGTTTAGCCCCGGTACATCTTCGGCGCAGGGTCACTCGACTAGTGAGCTATTACGCACTCTTTAAATGATGGCTGCTTCTGAGCCAACATCCTAGTTGTCTAAGCAACCCCACTTCCTTTTCCACTTAACATAAATTTTGGGACCTTAACTGGTGGTCTGGGCTGTTTCCCTTTCGACAATGGATCTTATCACTCACTGTCTGACTCCCGAAGGCAATGCATCCATGGCATTCGGAGTTTATCTGAATTCAGTAACCCCTGACGGGCCCCTAGTCCAAACAGTGCTCTACCTCCATGATGCTTCCTTCGAGGCTAGCCCTAAAGCTATTTCGAAGAGAACCAGCTATCTCCAAGTTCGTTTGGAATTTCACCGCTACCCACACCTCATCCCAGCATTTTTCAACATACATGGGTGCGATCCTCCAGTGCGTTTCACCACACCTTCAATCTGGACATGGGTAGGTCACTTGGTTTCGGGTCTACCTCAAACGACTAATGCGCCCGTTTCAGACTCGCTTTCGCTATGGCTCCAGCTTTCCGCCTTAACCTTGCCGCTTAACGTAACTCGCCGGTTCATTCTACAAAAGGCACGCCATTACTCATTAATGAGCTTTGACTAATTGTGAGCACACGGTTTCAGGAACTGTTTCACTCCCCTTCCGGGGTGCTTTTCACCTTTCCCTCACGGTACTGGTTCACTATCGGTCACTAGGTCGTATTTAGCCTTGGGAGATGGTCCTCCCGGATTCCGACGGCATTACACGTGTGCCGCCGTACTCAGGATCCTGAACAGAGAAGCCGCTTTTTCGCCTACGGGACTCTTACCCGCTGTGGTCCAGTTTCCCACCTGGTTCAGCTAAAGCTGCTTTTGGTCACTCTAATGTTCAGTCCTACAACCCCAACGAGCAAGCTCGTTGGTTTGGGCTGTTCCCGCTTCGCTCGCCGCTACTAAGGGAATCACAATTGTTTTCTCTTCCTGCGGGTACTGAGATGTTTCAGTTCCCCGCGTTTACCGCTGCGCAGGTTATGAATTCGCCTGCCAGCAGCCAGCGATTAAGCTGGCTGGGTTGCCCCATTCGGAAATCTTCGGTTCATTGCTTACGTACAGCTCCCCGGAGCATATCGGTGTTAGTCCCGTCCTTCATCGGCGCCTAGTGCCAAGGCATCCACCGTGCGCTTTACTTCACTTAACCTCTGATACCTACGGTATCACGGTTTGAGTTGAGCGTTTAAAACTTGAACGTCATTTAAAACTCGTTTCAAAACGCGGTGTTAATTCTCGGTTTATTTACATAGAAATTGAATATCCAGTTTTCAAAGAACAACG
>NZ_AYYI01000100.1:0-965 GCF_001436505.1 Loigolactobacillus rennini DSM 20253
GGCCCAGCGACACTATCCGGTCCAATTATGGATTTTAAATTAAGCACGATCAACGGTGATATTAAACATGCAAAAAACCCACTACTCGATATTGCGATTAAGAATGCCGTGGCCAAAGATACCAATGATTCTATCATGATCGAAAAGAAAAAGAACCGGGAAAAGATTGACCCATTAATGGCGACAATCTTTGCCTTTGTAATTGCTAGCGATTATGAATGGAATGTTGAGACGAATATGCCGCTGTTTATCTAAGGGGGATGGTTATTTGTATAAAACTTTATATGTATTAATTATGACTACCATTGCTGCTTTAGGCCTTGGTAGTTTTTTATATGGTTTTTATATCATGTGGCGACCACTGGCATTTATCATTGGTGGCATTATTTTTGTGGTTATTGCCTTGATTATGAATCAATTATATGACCCCGAGAAAATAAAAGGGGGTGATGAATGATGCCGTTGCTTGATTTAGGCTTTAGTAACAAACAAGGAAAAAAGAACCGGGACTTAGAGCGATTGCTATACAACCAAGAATACGGAGCACATGCAAGCTATACGGGTATTCGTGCTTTGCGTAATAGTGATGTATTTACGGCCATCCGGATTATCTCAGCTGATATTGCTAGTACGAAGCTTAAAAATAAAGGTCATGAATCAAATACCATTATGGAAAAAGTGTTGGACCTATTTAACAACAACCCGAATGATCAATTACCCGGTTGGCACTTTAAATTTATTGTGGTAGCAAACATGTTGTTAAATGGGGAATCTTTTGTCGAAATTTTGCGTGACAAAGATGGCTTTGTAACTGGTTTTTATTTTTTGCATAACTATCTGGTTAGTTTTGATGATGAAAATAAAAATCAAATAACCTACCACGTTAGCGAAAATCATGAAAATAAATCGGTTGACATCGCTCCCAAGGACATATTGCATTTTCGTTATATTACTCTAGATGGATA
>NZ_AYYI01000100.1:975-1688 GCF_001436505.1 Loigolactobacillus rennini DSM 20253
TTAGCGTTTGAAATTGGAATTTCGCAGGGCTCAAAAGGTTTTCTGCGAAACTTTTTTGACAACGGCGGGACATCAACTGCGGTACTGCGATATAAGAAAGGGCAAATTACTAACAAGGATTTAAAGCAATTAAAACAGAATTTTGCCGATAGTCAGTTGAAACAGAATGGCGGCTTAGTTGCAATTGATGACACTATGGAGTTTACTCGTTTAAAAATTCCGACTGAGGTTTTAAACTTTTTGAATTCGTATAAATTCAGTACGAATCAAGTTGCGAAAGCATTTGGCCTGCCCGTTAGCAAACTAGGTGTGGAAACCGTTAATACATCTATTACACAGGCTAACTTAGAGTATCTCCAGTCCACCTTGGATCCAATTTTTAAAATGATGATTGCTGAAATGGAGACTAAGATTTTTAATTCGATTGATTCCGGTTACGAGTTGGAATTTGACACCTCAAGACTGGTTGACATTGACCCAGAATTAAAACTAGAGCGGATCACGTCACTATTTAGCAAAGGCGTAATAACTGATAATGAATCCCGCCAGGCTTTTGGCTATGAACCAATAGAAGGTGGCGATGAAGTCTTTATTGACTTGAATCGTATTCCGTTATCCTCGCTGGGCGAATATCAAAAAGCTAAAATTGCCAAAGAAGTCGAGAAGAATACCCCTGAAGGGGGTGAGACTTGATGGCTAGAAGTCATGTAGAC
>NZ_AYYI01000101.1 GCF_001436505.1 Loigolactobacillus rennini DSM 20253
GTCGCACTCTATATGGGTGCGTGAATTGAAATTGACGAGTCAGCAGAAGCAATGTTTTCTAACCGTGTCGCACTCTATATGGGTGCGTGAATTGAAATCAAACTAAAGATAATTTAAGAGCCGAAATGTCTAAAGTCGCACTCTATATGGGTGCGTGAATTGAAATGAACGGTGTTGTTCCAACTAACATGATGGTGCAAGTCGCACTCTATATGGGTGCGTGAATTGAAATTGATAAAACTAAGTTTGTAGGTGTAAAATTATTGTCGCACTCTATATGGGTGCGTGAATTGAAATGACACCCCAGGTAAAACCATCGAAATTGATCATTACGTCGCACTCTATATGGGTGCGTGAATTGAAATAGCAAGACGTGTTACCGGAGCTGTCAAGTGTCATGTCGCACTCTATATGGGTGCGTGAATTGAAAT
>NZ_AYYI01000002.1 GCF_001436505.1 Loigolactobacillus rennini DSM 20253
CATAGTAAAACCCCTAACGTTGGATTTAGTTGTCCAACGTTAGGGGTTCACTTTAGAGTCACGCTTACTAGATGGTTTTTTAGACCTATGTGATACTATCACATCCTTAGCCACAATAGACGGTATTAAAAAAATTGATACCAGCTATTTAAAACATATCAATTTTATCTGGGAGCTTTTTTATGATAAAAACCAAAGATAAAAATCTAATAACATATCTATTGAGTTATTTTCTATACAATACTGCACGGGTACTGCCGCATGCTATTTTAACCGTTCTATTGTTAGATAAAGGAATGATTGTCAGCCAAATAGCACTCATTCAAAGTTTTTATATGATCGCTGGACTTTTGTTCGAATTTCCTTCTGGCATTTTAACCGATTTGTGGTCAGAAAAAAGAATGTACCAACTGGCACTAATCTGCTTATTTTTTTCTTATCTAGCTATTTGGCTAAGTAATAAGTTTGTATTTCTGTGTGGTGCTTGGTTTATTTATGGTTTGAGTAGCGCGGCAATCAGTGGATCTTTAGAAATTTATTTTTTGCGGCAATATCAAAATAACGATCACAAAATAAGGCGCTTTAATGTGGCCTACAATTATGCAACTTTATCTAGCGCATTGATCGGTGGCGGTATCGGCTCGTTCATTTATGCTGCAATCAAAATCCATATTTATATTGTAGCGTTAGGAATACTATTGCTTGCTCTTTTACTTATCACTTTCTTTTTTCGTGGTAACAGTCTTAAACCACCAGCGAAACAAACCAATTTAATTGCGGAAATCAAAACGATCAAGAATAACACAAAGCTTATTTTTAGTGTTTTACAGATGGCTATTTACCAGATCGTTGCCCAACTTTTTTTTCAATTTTGGCAAGTAATGTTTCTGCATAAAACTTTTTCAAGCAGCTATTTTGGGCTTTTTTATGTTTACTTCCAAATCATTGCTCTAATAAGTAACTATTTATTCAATAAAATGACTGGGTCTAAACGACATTTCTTAACAATTAGCTTGATTACACTATTTTTATTATTAGCTTTGCAAGTCACCTCCCCCTTATTATTTATAATCTGTTTTACACTATTTCTTTTTCCTTTTAATATTTACAATACACAATTATTTGTTGACATAGAAGCTGCTTCACCACCGAAAGTATTGTCGAGTATTGTATCCTTTTCCGGAACGATTAGCAGTATTATCTCAATGCTTACCCTATGGTTAATTAGCGGTTTAAACAATTTATTAAATTTTAAACAAATGTGTATCGCCATCACTATATTATTTTTCGGCCTTTCAACATTTTTATTAAGTGTCAAAGCTAGAAAAAACGTTAAATAAACGTTATGCAACTAAATTAATCATGCTTTGAATATAAGAGCTATGCGATGGATTTTTAATAATTAGTAAAAGTCATCATGCTTATGCTGTACTACTATAATTTTCCAAGATGATGCTAATTCATAAGTTGCACTTTAAAAATCTACTTAATTTTATCGCCAATTCTCAATCCATAAAAAGCTTAATTAAATTTTTCACGCTCAAATTTTAATAGAATTAATCACTACCAATTTAATTTTTTATATTACCATTAACATATTTTTATATTCAGTGAGAAGAAAGCCTATCTCTATTATGGCTAAATTTACGATAATCCCCTTATAATTATTACTGTATTTCACTTGACAATTATAATGGGCTTTTTTATCTAGCACGATGAATAATGATTAAAAATAACCCCCAAAAAAATTCACATTAAAAATCTAAATTTAGCGATTGACATAAAAGTTTAAAGTGTTTCATTCATTAAGATTTCAACAATTCATCAATTTCGATTAGTAAAGCTTGATTTTTTAAAAAAGCCGCTATCCCGCGAATTTTAATTAATTGTACTTCACCAGCTGCATGATCTTGATATAAAAATTCAACTTTAGCGCGGTAGTAGCGGCTTAATAAGCAATAGCCCGCCATCGTAATGTCCGTAGTCATTTTATCCAAACGTGCTAACGTACTTTTTAAGTTTGAAAAATCTTTTGCTTGCACCATCCGATCGCTACAGTTTGTCAATATCGTCGCGAAAACTTGGTCACTATTAGGATAATAACGATAACGCTTTTGTACTTTTAATGCTTCTTGTAAAAGGCTGAGCAACAAAGAATAGGGTAAAACATAGCAATTATTAGCAAAAAACTTAGCATCACTAATGGACCAAGTCGCTAAATTTGAAAAATAGCCAATAATAATAGCCAATTCTGTTCGGTCTGGTGCAACTTTCTGATCATATTGTTGTAACAACCGGTAACTTGCTAATTGTGCCCTTTCAACTTGGCTGGCTTCGATTTGCGCTAAATGTTTTTCAAGTCTCATTGGTTGATGCGCATTCCAAGCCTGACTAACGATATATTGGTAGTAATCTGCCTTTTGTGGATGATAACCATTTTTTATCCAACTAAATTCCGGCATTGTCAACATTAGATTAGCCAATACACCGGCAAATTTATCTGCCGCTAACATTCGTTCACCATTTTCAAACTTAACTGCATTAGTCTTTGAACAAATACCAAAATAAACAGACTTTAGCGGTAAATTTTTATTCAATCGAATCTGCTTAATTACTTCACCATACATCATTAGCACCTCCTAAATAGACAACAATCATTGACCGCTTATTACAATCAGCCGCTTAAACGCCATAATGAATGGCAAGGGAGGCAGGTCAATGTTTAAATTTATCAAATCAAATCCTAAATTCATGCAATTAATTAGTATTAATTTGTGCGCCAAAATTGGTGATCGTTTATTTTACACACCGCTATTAACACTAGCTGCAACATTATCAAAAGCCAAATTAGCCGTGATGTTGGTTGCAATCTCAGAAACGTTGCCAATTCTTTTAAATTTTTTCCTAGGCAGTCGGGCTGATCAAAAACGGCATAAATTAGTTGCTGTTAGCTATAATGCGGGCTTTAGAGGTGTTTTATACCTTATCATCGCCAGCCTACTCTATTTTCAACCCTCACTCACCCTAATTATCAGTATCGCCAATCTTAATTTAATTTCTGATCTATTAGGCAATTATTCATCTGCGCTAACAACACCGTTTACAAAACTGTTGATTACCCTTGACGAAATGCAACAAGCACAAGGTATTGTCAGTCTCACAACACAATTAGTTCACGTTGCAGCAACCTTTATCGGCGCCGTTTTACTAACCTTTTTCTTCAATCAAACAATTGCTTACCTTAATGCTGCGCTATTTTTACTCACTGCAATCTTGTATCGGCTCATGGCACAACATTTAATTGCCATTGAAAAACAACTTCCCCAACAAAAAAATACCCACATCACACAATTAATTAAGATAAATTTCAGCTTACTAGCCAATAATCGATCGGTTCTAAACGAGTTATGCCAGTTAGCTTTAATTAATGGATTTTTTGGTGCCACAACACCTATCTTCGTTCTTTTTCTAAAAGAAGATCAACCCACCCTATTTTTCTCACAGCCACTGACGATTGCCTTGCTTTCCGGATTAGTTACTAGCAGCATGCTGTTAGGTAATGGTTTAAGTAGTAAAATTTGGACGTATCAGTCTAATCAAACATTAAATAACATGGCATTTTGGGGAATTTGTTATGTTAGTCTTGGCTTTTTTCTTAATAATACGATTTTAGTACTAAGTGCGGCTAGTAGTGTTGCTTTTTTATTAGGCTTAGTTTCACCTAGATTTTCCGCTGCCATTATCACCTACTACCCCACGGCAAATTTAGGTGGTATCGTCACCATGGTTAATAGTTTATTAATGTTAATACCACCAGTAACAAGTTTTATTTTCCCGATCATTGCAACCATCAATTTAACTGTAAGCTATGGCAGCTTTCTACTATATGGTTTGATATTACTAGCAATGAGTTGGTTCACCAAATTTAGGAACTAGCCCAGCAAGCATAAGCAATCAGTTAATTAGATTTATTATAATCAAAAACACATTGTTTTGCCATTTAATTTTAATTTTAAAATCAAAAAAACAGCTAAACTGCCAGTTTAGCTGTTTAATCAATTTACATGTTAATAAGAAGTCACAATACTCAACCGTGTGCCTCAATAAAATCCTTAATCATGCGAGCAATCACCAATTGGCCTGCATCATTGGGGTGTAAGGTATCCAAACTATAACGGGCTGCCATTTCTGGAATAGAAAAATCAAGCCAGCTTTGGTAAAGACTGAGGTGGGGAACGCTGTAAGCCGCGGTGACATCCGCGATGGCCTTTTCGTAATCAGCTTGATGCAACCCTAAAGGATTGACAGGTGGGAAAAACAGGCGGCCAATTTTAACATGCGAAATAAAGTACACCGCAGTTTGTGGATGATCCTGTAACGTTTGCGAAAGCATTTGATCTAATGCCCCGTAAAAAGTATCTGGGGTTGCATCCCCTAACTGACCTAATGGTTGATTGCGTCCAAAATCGTTAATCCCACCATAAATGGTTAATAAATCACAGGAAGCGGGAACCATTCGGCTGTAGACCGTCATGGAATTAAAGCCCCCGCTAATGGTGGCGCCAGAAACTGCAAATAAGCTGAGTGCTTTGGGATGCCACCAGCGATTAAGCCAATCGTAATACCAAGTATCCACAAAATGGTTACGCCGGTCAGTAATACTATCGCCAATGGCACAATAATGTTGTATTTGCACAATCCTGCCTCCTTTAGCTAAAGCTTTGCTTAGAGTTTTGAGCGGCGCTGATGATTAATAGTAATGCGTAAGACTTTGTCGAGTTCCGCTACCACTAACGTGACCAAACCGGCAGCTGCCGCAAAGCCCCACTGACCTAAACTCATATTGCCCGTTTGGAAAACATGCCGCATGAATGGCAAGTACACTAATAACAGTTGCAACACCATCAATAAACCGATGGTAGCAAAGGCCATGGGATTAGTCCAAAAATGCCGTGAAAAAGCCAAATGTGGTGTCCGGATATTGAAGAGGTAAAAGACCTTGCCTAATACGATGATGTTCACGGTAATGGTGCTGGCAATAATGTGGGACGTGCCAGCAGATGTCAGCCAATCAAAGGCCCATAAGCCCATTGCCGCAATCAAAATGGCCACGTAGGTCATCTGGAACACATCGTGTTTGTTTAACAGTGACACACCGGTGCGCCGCGGTGGTTGCTGCATGATTCCCTGTTCTTCCGGTTCAAAAATAAACGCAAATTGAATAGTAATCGCTGAAACCATGTTGATCCACAACAACTGAGTAGGAATCAGCGGTAACGCCTGTTCCATTAAAATACTCAAGGCCACAATTAGCCCTTCCGCAAAACTAGTCGGCAGTAAAAAGGCGATGGTTTTTTTAATGTTGGCATACAACCGCCGGCCTTCACGAATGGCTTGCGTCATGGTCGTGAAATTATCGTCGACTAAAATCATGTCTGCCGCATCTTTAGCTACGTCTGTTCCTTTGATACCCATAGCCACCCCAATATCTGCCTTTTTCAAAGCTGGAGCGTCATTGACACCATCACCGGTCATTGCAGTGACTTTACCAGTTTTCTGATAAGCATCAATAATCGCTAATTTATTCCGAGGTGTGGTCCGGGCAAACACATCATAACGATTAATGTTGGCGGTTAATTCATCTGGTGACATTTGATCCAATTCTGCCCCGGTAATGGTTTGGATGTCACTTGCCAACCCTAACTGTCGGCCAATCGCGGCAGCAGTTTCAGGATGGTCACCGGTAATCATTTTAACTTTGACACCGGCAGTCCGCATTTCTCGTAGCGCCGCAATGACTTCTTCCCGCGGCGGATCAATAATTCCGACAATGCCCAGAAAATCAATTCCTTGCTTCAGTAAAGCTGGCGTCACTTCTGTCACTTGACGCGACACCTTTTTGTGCCCCACTGCAACCACCCGTTTACCTTGCTGGGTCAAATCTTGAATAATCTGGTCCCAGTGTGCGCGGTCAAAAGTAGGATCAGCGGCAAGCGCCATTTGGTACAACTTATCTGGTGCGCCTTTGATAAAGACTTCATGCTGGCCTGCTTCGTCCACATCTAAACGCGCGATGTAACGGTAATCGGAATCAAACGGAATCCGGTCCAACTCGGTTAATTTAGGCTCGGCTGCACCTAAGCCTTTATGGTACAAGGTTAAGAAGGCACCATCAGTGGGTTCACCGTTGATGGTCCAATGACCTTCTTCTTGTTGCAACATGGTATCGTTAGCTTCAAAACCAGCCGTCAATAATTTCACTAAAGTCGGGTCTGCTTTAACATCAACTGGCTGTTTGCCGCTGACGATCTGCCCTTCAGGCGCATAACCGGTGCCTGTGACTTGATACCGGTGTTCCCGCGTCACAATATCTTGGGCAGTCATTTCATTTTTAGTGAGCGTACCAGTTTTATCCGTGGCAATCACATCTACTGCACCTAAAGTTTCCACTGCTGGCAGTGTTTTCACAATGGCATTGTGTTTGGCCATTTTGTTAACACCCATAGCTAAAATTACCGAAGTGGAAGCTGGCAAGCCTTCTGGCAGTGAGCCCACCACCATCGTCACCACAGACAACGCTAAAGTAGGTAGCGAATACAAGTGAATCCACCAGCCAAATACAAATAACGCAACCGCAATCGCGATGATGAAATAAGAAATCCATTTACCAAGATTATCCAATTCCTGCATCAACGGTGTTTTGGCCGTTTTAACATCATTGACATCATTTGCAATGTGGCCTAATTCTGTTTCGTGGCCGGTTGCCACTACAATTCCCGTGGCACTGCCGTTAGTGACCGCTGTACTAGCATAAGTCATATTTTCCCGCTCTGCCAGCGGTGTTTTGGCATCCGTTAGCGGCGCAAACGACTTCAAAACTGAATCCGCCTCACCAGTTAAAGCAGATTCTTGCACCCGTAAATTATTAGCGTCTAATAACCGCATATCCGCTGGCACATTGTCCCCCGCTTCAAGGTAGACAATGTCCCCAACGACTAACTGCTTAGCCGGAATATTGGTTCGCTGGCCATCCCGAATCACCGTGGCCTCCGTTGACAGCAGCGATTTAATTTTATCCAGCGCATTGCTGGCATTAACTTCCTGAAAATAACCGATCAAGGCATTGATGATCACCACAAGTCCAATGACTACCGCATCTGAATAATGCTGTAACAACAAGGTCATCACAAAGGCAAACAGCAAAATATAGATAATGACATTATTAAACTGTCTGAAAAAAATGACCCATTTTGGCGTCACATGTGCAGACAGTTCATTGGGGCCATTTTTGGCCAAGCGCCTTTTTGCTGTGGCTTCGCTTAAACCTTGATCCATGTCACTCGCATAAGTTGCTAGTACCTGCGCCGTTGTTTGCGTAAACACCGGCCTGGGACCAGTTTCTGAATCAGGTGGGACTTTAGGTTGCTCTTCCATGAAGTGCATCATCCTCCAATATTATGATTAAGTTTAGTATAGCATAGCCCGTTTTTTCAGGGGAAGTATTATTACTTGATACATTTAGCGCTATACCTTTCCAAAAGGCGAGAAAACGACAAAATACCGTCAGAAAAGCAGTAACACTCCGCCTATGAAAGCGATTTACAATTGGCGTTGAGGTGATAAAAATGAATAAACGATTTATCTCAATCCCCACAATTGAATCGGGATTGTATGTTTTTGGCGGTCATTTACACACAGTTGCTGGCAATTGGCGCTTTTTTGAACAAAAGCATCAAGCATTTGAATTGATGTGCGTCCTTAAAGGCAGACAAACAACCGACATTAAAGGCTTAGCAACTTACACTTACGGTCCTGGTGCTGCAATGATCATTTCGCCAGGAACATTACACACCAATAAAAATGCCAGTGCC
Organism: Loigolactobacillus rennini DSM 20253; assembly: GCF_001436505.1. Taxonomy (GTDB): domain Bacteria; phylum Bacillota; class Bacilli; order Lactobacillales; family Lactobacillaceae; genus Loigolactobacillus; species Loigolactobacillus rennini. The sequence continues at coordinate 7,872 of NZ_AYYI01000002.1, forward strand.
AGCGAAGACATGACTTACATTTGTTTTCATTTTAATATTGAAAGCCTACGCTTAAAATCTGAAATTATCAGTACAATTGCCAATACTGTCATTCCAGCGACTGATGCCATCGCAAAAATTTCATTAAAAACGGCAACAAAAATTGTTGAGCTAAGTAAATCTCAGTCAGTAGATAAATTAAAGATCAACTTAAAAATCCAAATTACACTTTTAAACTATTTATACCAATTAACGGAAGAACTCAGTCAGCATCAACAAAATAAACGCCGACATTTTTCTGATCGTGAAGCCAAGGTAAGCCGTGATATGGCAACGTTAATTGAGGAGCACGTGGACAATATAGAAAATCATTCTTTTTCATTTAGTGATATTTGTCAAACACTGAACATCAGCACTGGTTATGGTCATCGAATTTTTAAAAAAGTTTATGGCATTACACCATTACACTTCATTGAAGAGCAAAAGTATCGCAAAGCCAAATTACTGTTGGGTTACTTTGAATATTCCATTGAAGATGTTGCATTTATGACTGGTGCCGGTAATAGTTCGATTTTTAGCAAACAGTTTAAAAAGTGGTCTGGCATTACGCCTAGCACCTACCGTAAACAACTAACTAAAAAACGGCGTGTTCGTTCAATCAGTCAAAGTGGTTATTTTGAGTAAATCAGCCAAAATAAAAGGTCACAAAATGACAAAAAGCGGCGATAAATAAGGCTATTTTAAAATTTAGTAAGCGAATACAATTGGAGTTGTGGATGAGCTCATCCAGTAATTATTAATTAGTTGGCTCGTTCATAAAATCAACCTAACTACTGAACTAACTAACTCTTTCTAAAAGGAGGCTACTGTTTATGACTGAAAAGACAGAAAAGACTAGCCATATTCCTAAACAAAATGACGAATTCGCCAAATTAAGCTGGCGCGAACGCATTAGTTATGGTGCTGGCGATCTTGCACAAAATTTAATTTTTGGCACTGTTGGTTCCATGTTGTTATTTTATCTCACCACAGTCTATGGTATTTCCGCCGCAGCCGGTGCAACAATTTTTCTAATCGTTCGCTGGGTTAATGTTTTCTGGGATCCGTGGGTCGGCGCTGTCGTCGATCGCAGCCATTTTAAAGCCGGAAAATATCGGCCGTTTATCTTATACTATGGTATTCCACTCACGATCTGTGCTGCACTTTTATTTTTACCAATTGATGCTGTCCGCGGTAATGTCATATACGCTTTTTTGGCTTATTTAGCTACTGCTCTAATCTATTCTTTTGTCAATATTCCTTATGGTGCATTAAACGCATCCTTAACACGGGATAATGACGAAGTATCCACTTTAACTACTGTTCGAATGACGGAAGCCAATATTGGTAACTTAATGGTCTACACTTTCTTGCCTTTATTTGTTCAATTAGCTTCTCCAGGAAAGCAACTTAAAGACATCGGTTTTTTTGGCATCAAACTGAATTTAGGTGATTATACCTCCCCACATGCAGGTGGTGCTTATTTTTTGGTGATGTCAATTTACATGATCATCGGTTTTGCCCTACTTCTGTGCACTTATTTTGGGGTTAAGGAACGGGTGTTACCAACAAAACAAGAAACAGATGCGGTTAAATACTCCGATTTATTTGCTGAAATCAAACGTAATAAACCGTTACAAATTTTAGGCTTATTCTTCTTAATTGGTTTTACATTTATGTTTTTCGGGAATACAGTTTGGCCATTTTACATGCAATATAACGTCGGCCATTCAGAATGGATGGCTTCCATTAACTTGATTGGCTCCATTCCTGGCATCTTTTTAGTTTTCTTATGGCCCATTGTTCGGCGGAAAATTGGCAAAAAACAATTCTTTTACATTTTTCTAACCTTATTTGTTATCGGCCAAATTGTGTTATGGATCTGGCAATTTCCAACTTTTAAAGACTCTCCGGTACTCGGTTACATCGGCCGTTTCTTAATGCAGTGGGGCATCACTTCAGCCACTGGCTACATGTGGTCATTAGTACCAGAAGTCGTCTCGTATGGTGAATACCAGTCTAAAAAGCGGGTTGCAGGAATTATTAACGCGATTATGGGGCTATTTTTCAAAATTGGCCTTGCATTAGGTGGTATTATTCCTGGCTATATCAATGCTTTCTTTAAATTTGATGGTAGTAAAGCTACGCAAAGCGCAGCCGCTTTAACTGGGATTCAATGGTCTATGATTTGGATTCCAATTGTCCTTGCTTTTGTTGCCATGTGGATCATGAGTAAGTATCCGCTCAGCGATGCAGACGTCAAACAAATTAATTTGAAGATCGACCAGCGTAAAGTTGCTGGTAAAATATAAAAACATTTTTCAGAAAGGATGACTTGCACGATGAAAATTAAAAATCCAGTTTTACCTGGCTTCCATTCAGATCCTAGTATTATCCGTGTTAAAGACACTTATTACATTGCTAATTCAACCTTTGAATGGTTTCCGGGTGTACGGTTGCACCAATCGCAAGACTTAGTCCACTGGCAACTATTACCAGCGCCACTATCAACAACAACTTTGCTAGATATGAAAGGTAATCCATCATCTGGTGGCATTTGGGCACCAGACTTGTCTTATGCTGATGGCAAATTTTGGTTAGTTTACACCGACGTTAAAGTAACAGAAGGCGCCTTTAAAGATATGACTAACTATTTAACTACAGCAACTGACATTCGTGGACCGTGGACAGATCCAATTAAATTAAATGGTGTCGGCTTCGATGCTTCGCTATTTCACGACAAAGACGGCCGCAAGTATCTACTCCAACAAACTTGGGATCACCGGGAGTATAAACAGCCTTTTAATGGGATTACTCTAACTGAATTTGACCCTAAACAAATGGCATTAATCCCACAATCAGCACGCACCATTTATTCCGGAACTGACGTTAAATTGGTCGAAGGCCCCCATCTTTACCGTAAAGACGGCTATTATTATTTATTTGCCGCTCAAGGCGGAACTGTTTTTGCCCACCAAGAAGTCGTTGCGCGGGCCAAAACTCTAGCTGCCAATGCATTTGTTTCCGAACCGGATGGCCCATTTATCACTAATTTTGACACACCGGACTTCTACTTACAAAAACAAGGACACGGTGCATTGGTAGACACACCTGGTGGTGAATGGTACTACGCTTCACTTTGCTCGCGACCATGGCACCGCCAAAATGAATCGGTGCACGATCCTCGTGGTTGGAGCACTTTAGGTCGAGAAACGGCTATCCAAAAAGTTTATTGGGATGAACAAGGTTGGCCCCGAATTGTTGGCGGACACGGTGGTCAAATTGAAGTAGCAGCGCCAAAAGATGCTAAAGAAACAAAGAGTGCACCAGATCATTCTCGTTATGATGATTTCACAACACCAACATTAGATAATAACTGGAACACCCTGCGCGTACCGTTCACACCACACATGGGCAACATTAATGCTGAACAATTAAAACTCATTGGGCATGCCTCATTGGCCAGCACATTTGATGTTTCTCTGATTGCCCAAAGATGGCAAGCTTTTAATTTTGATGCGCAAACTAAAGTCCACTTTAATCCCTTTAGTTATCAGCAAATGGCAGGCTTAACTAATTTTTATAACGACAAACATTGGTCCTGGATCTTCATTACTTTTGACGAAAAACGTGGTCCAGTTATTGAAATTGCCGAAAATAATAACGGCCACTACACCTCTTATCTCCAAGATCAGGCGATTCAAATTCCAGAATCTGCTACTGGTGTTTGGTTTAAAACAAAGGTTAGAACGCAAACTTACAGTTATGCCTATTCTTTTGATGGCCAAACTTGGCACGACATTGATGTTCAACTAGATGCTGCCGTCTTGTCTGACGATTATGTCCTACAAACTTACGGCGGTTTCTTCACCGGTGCTTTTATCGGCTTAGCTGCAGTTGATTACGCAGGTTATGACCAAACCGCAACTTTTGATTACTTTGACTACAAAGAACTAGATTAATTGCTTTAAAAAAGCGCAAAATCAGCAATTGCCGATTTTGCGCTTTTTCTTTGTCAATTTTTGCTTATTTTAAGTTTGAGCTGGCGTCGTAAACCGCAAATCATACCCATCCAAACCTAATACATGGTGTGTGATCAGCGAACATGCGCCTAACAAAGTAACATAGCCGTAACGTTGTGCAGTTAAATGAAGCTGGGGAATCATCCCCAATTCACTAGTTGTCGCTTTAATCGCTTTAAATGTCGCAGGCAAAGTTTCAACCAAAGGTGAATTCAAATAAATGTCTTCTGGTGCAAAACTAACCGAGGCGTTGAAAATAATCCGAGCAATCGACGTGATGAACAAATCTAGCACATTTTGTACTACTTGATCATCTTTGGCAACTAACTGGACTAAATCTTCTCGGGTAAGCTGGCTAAGCTGTTTTTGCTGGGCCACCGTGTTTAAAATGGCGTCTTCAGAACAAAAATTTTCCACCTTATCATAATCATACTGATTTTTTTGCGGATCAGTAGAAAACATCAACGAGCGGCCGATTTCACCTGCAGCGCCTTTATAACCATGGTAGAGCTGTCGGTTTAAAATAATCCCGGCACCGATACCTTTATGAATGCTGACACAGATAATGTTATTTTTTTGTTGTGCATCATTAAAATCACGCTCAAACACCGCCGACAAATTAGCTTCATTTTCCAGCACCACTGGCACCCGGTATTTGTCTGTATAGCGCTGATACAAGTCAACATCGGCCATATTTAAAAATGGTGAGTTGATAATTTGGGTTTGATCCACAATGCCATGAATGGAAAAAGCAATGCCTAGTAAACCATGTTCAGACGTTACCGTGGCGATGGCCTGATCGATTTGTTGATCGATTAACTTCATAATGGCGGTGATATTGCGCGGACCCGTTTCAATGCGCGCATAACCCACAATGGTTCCATCTAAATAATTCGTCATCACATGCAGGTGGCGGTAACCTAAATCCACACTAATGGTGTAGCCATATTTTTCATTTAACGCCACTAAAATCGGTTTCCGGCCACCGCTCTTCGACGCACTACCAATGCCGATTTCTTTTAAGTAACCTTGTTGCTCCACTTCGTTATACAAAGTGGTGATTGATGATTTGTTCATTTTTAAATTACGGGCAATATCGATACGTGAAATCGGTGCCCCATTAATCACTTGTTGGAGAACCAAATTCAAATTACGCTGGTGAAATGATTCTCGCTTTACTGCTTTAGCCAATTATTTTCCTACTTTCACATCTATATTAGTTAGTTTAAGTATACAACTTTGTATTTGTGAATAAAAATAAGAGCGTAGCTTGAAGTCAGCACAAAAAAACTGCTAAATACCGGGATTACAGCGCGGCTTTAGCAGTTTTTTAATGCCAGTTAAATTTAGTTAAACTCCCGACGAAAAGCCAATAAATCGTGACTTAAGCTTTGAGTTTGCCGATAAACTTGCTGGTAAATTTGGTGCAATTTCTGGTATTGTGCCACATTTTTTGGAATCGGTTCATGAACTGGCCCCAAGTGGACAAATTGCCGCGTAATTGCTTGAAAATCAGAATACCAACCTAAGCCAACTGCGGCAATCATCGCAGCACCAAGTCCTGGCCCCTGTTCATTTTTAAGGCTAACCACTTTTTTATTAAAAATATCCGCTTGAATTTGCAACCACAGTTCACTTTTAGCGCCACCACCGATGGAAATTACCGTATCAAAAGTGCTGTCTTTTTCATCGTAAATTGCCATGATATCGCGGAAACTGAAAATAATGCCTTCCATCACCGCGCGGACAAAATCACCTTTTTGGTGGGTCCCATCGATGCCCGTAAAACTCCCCCGGACATCTGCATCAGCATAAGGCGTCCGTTCGCCTACAATGTAAGGTGTAAATAGCAAACCATGAGCACCCACCACTGATTTAGCCGCACTGGCAATCATTTTAGTAAATGATTCTTGACCACAAAAAGTCTTTTTAAACCAATTTAAAGAATATCCAGCAGCCAAAGTGACCCCCATTGAATAATAAGTGTTAGGGATCGCATGGTCTTCAAATTGCAATAACCCGCGGTAATTAACGCTGGCATTAGCTTCGTATTTCAAAACCACACCGGAAGTCCCAATGCTAGACAGAACCCGATTAGGTTTTAAAATTCCCGCACCTAACGCGCCAGCTGCGTTATCCGCCGCACCAGCAAACACTTTGGTGGCCGGACTTAGCCCCGAAAATTCTGCAAAGCTGTCGCTAATGTGCCCCACTTCCGCAATCGATTGTTTTAATTCCGGACACATGCTGAGTGGAATGTTAAACTGCTGGCAAATTTCTGGACTCCAAGTCTGCTGGTCGGCATCTAACATTACCGTTCCAGTGGCATCGGAATAATCAGTCGCTAGTTTACCAGTCATTCTAAAGCGGACATAATCTTTTGGCAGCAAAAAGGTGGTGGCTTGTTGCCAAATTTCCGGTTCATTTTCTTGTACCCACAACAATTTAGGCAGTGTGAAGCCTTCTAAAGGCCGATTGTGGGTGATGTCGATAAAACGCTCGCCCATCTGGGTAGTAATTTCTTGGCATTGCTTAGTTGTGCGAGTATCATCCCACAAAATGGCCGGCCGCAACACTTGATTATTTTTATCTAGCAAAACCAAACCGTGCATTTGCCCAGAAAAACTAATCCCACTGATATCGGTTGCTTGAATGTGATCGTTTAAAATTAAGCGAACAATGGCAACGGCAGTCCCCATCACCCAATCAGCTGGATTTTGTTCACTGTAGCCTGGCTGGGGATGGCTTAACGGAAAGGCGTAGCTTTCTTGGGCACTGATATTGCCTTGACGATCGACTGCAGACACTTTAACCGCGCTAGTCCCCAAATCAACGCCCAGTACGTATTGACTCATCAGATTGTCTCCCTTCAACAAGAAAGGCAATGGAACTAGGTACCGCCCCATTGCCAATCGCGTCATTATTTGCTCAATGTATCAATGATGTAATGATTAATTGTATCTTTAATTTGTTCAAGGTGATCGGAAGCAGTTGCTGCTCGTAATTCAGCTTGTGGCTTATCGATAATGTATTGTTCCAATTGCTTGAAATCAGTGGTCCCATTTTCGATTTCCGCACCGATACCAGAATTATAGGAGCTGTAACGTTTTGCGACAATATCTTCTAATACCTTGTCTGCTTTCATTTTAGCAGCGACCCGTAAGCCAGCCGCAAAGCTGTCCATCCCCACAATGTGGCCGTAGAACAAATCATTAGCTTCAAAAGATGTCCGACGTGGTTTAGCATCAAAGTTTAAGCCGCCCCGAGGACCGATGCCGCCATTTTCCAACACTTCATACATGGCTGCCACGGTTTCATAAAGGTTAGATGGATATTCATCAATATCCCAACCTAACATTTTATCCCCTTGGTTAGCGTCCAAAGAGCCTAGCAAACCAGCATCCCGAGCAACACGAATTTCATGTTGGTAAGTGTGACCAGCTAAATTAGCGTGGTTGCCTTCCAAATTTAATTTGAAGTCTTTATCCAAATCGTATTCTTTCATGAAAGCAATGGTAGTCGCCGCATCAAAGTCATATTGGTGAGTCATTGGTTCCTTTGGCTTTGGCTCCAACAACATTTGCGCATCAAACCCGATCTCGTTGGCGTAATCCTTAGCCATGTGGAAGAACTTGGCAATGTGTTCTTGTTCTTTCTTCATATCCGTATTCCAAAGGGATTCATAACCTTCACGACCACCCCAGAAAACATAATTTTCAGCGCCAACTCGCTTACCAATTTCTAAACTGTGTTTTAATTGGGCAGCTGAATAAGCAAAAATGTCCGCATATGGCGATGTCCCAGCACCAGCAAGGAACCGCGGATTTGTAAATAAATTAGCGGTATTCCACAATACTTTCATACCGGAAGTCTTTTGGTAGTCCACAATTTTATCGACCACTTTATCCAAATTACGGTTGGTTTCCCGCAGCGTATCGCCTTCTGGAGCCAAATCCCGATCATGGAAAGCTAAGAAATCGACACCCAGTTTATCATAAAATTCAAACGCTGCATCTACTTTTGCCAACGCATTATCCATTGGATCCGTATATTTATCGTATGGCCGCATCGCAGTTCCATCACCAAATGGATCTACCAAACGCTGATCAAATGTGTGCCAGTACGCAACAGAAAAGCGTAACCAATCCCGCATTTTTTTACCAGCAATCACTTCATCTGGATTATAATACTGAAAAGCTAAACCTGATTTTAAATTCTTTTTATGTCCGACGTATGGAACCTTATCTACATGCCAAATACTCATGATTAAAACCTCCTCAGGTTAAATTAATTGTTTATCTTTAATTAGTTCGTGTCAAAAACCAACCTACTACAATTCATATACTAGCGCTTTCAATTTTGCGCGTCAAGGGAAAGTTGAAAATTAATCCAGTGATTCAGTTTTGGTTGCCTTGGTTTGACCAGTACGTTGCCGTAACGTCCGCTCTATTTCTTCCAGCGAACGATTTCGCGTTTCGAAGACATAACGATGAACAAACCAAATGGCGACGAAACAAAGTACACCATAACCGATAAATAAACTGCCAGTGCCAAAATAATCTAAAAGTGCGGGGAAAGTGAGCGAGACGATCATGTTAGCAGTCCAATTGATCACACTTGCAAATGAGTTACCTAGCCCACGAATGTTTAACGGAAACACTTCACCGATCATCACCCACATAATTGGGCCCCAAGTACCAGAGAAAAACGCGATGTAAATCGTTAGTGCCACAACACAAATCACCGCTGCTGCCTGCGATTCGCCAGAAAATTTCATGGCAAAACTCATGACAAACAACGAAATCCCCATGCCGATCGAACCAATGTTCAATAACTTAGTCCGATCGATTTTATCCATAATCACTACAGCGATAGCGGTTACAATGACATTAAAAATACCGATCCCAATGTGAGCGATCAACGCAGCTGAGACACCAAAACCTACATCCGTAAAAATTGTTGGCGCATAGTACAGTACCGTATTACAACCCATCACTTGTTGAAAAATTGCCAAACCGACACCGATCACTAAAGCCGGCCGCACTGCTTTACCAAAAAGTTCGTGCCAACCGCCACTTTTAATTTGGGCTTGCTGATGAATTTGGTTTAACTCAGTATTAACTGCCGTCTGATCACCTTTATTCATATTTAGCAGCACACTTTTAGCAGCTTGCTCACGATTAGTTTTAACTAAAAAGCGCGGACTTTCCGGTAAAATCAGACCGCCTAAAAATAAAATCACTGCTGGAATTGCGGCAAAACCCAGCATCCAACGCCATCCCGTGTAGAAATGGGAAAACGCATAATTCGTGACATAAGCGATGAAAATACCAGTCATCACCATCAGTTGAAACAAGCTGGAAACAGTCCCACGCTTATCTGCTGGTGCTAATTCCGCCAAATAGGTTGGGATTAACGCAGAAGCAGCACCGACTGCCATTCCTAAAACAATCCGAGAAATCATCAAAGACCAAAATTCTGGTGCAAAAGCTGACCCTAACGCGCCGACAAAGAAAATAATCGCTGACAAAAGCAATAACTTTTTCCGGCCAAATTTATCCGATGACGGCCCAATTACTGCAGCGCCTAAAATTGCACCCACTAACACTGCACTAACAATCCAACCCTGCTGCCACGAATTTAAGCTCATCTGTTTTTGGATAAATAAAATGGCACCTGAAATAACACCAGTATCATAACCAAATAAAAGCCCACCCAGCGCACCAAAGAAGTAAATAACACCTGTCGAGATTTTCCTCATTTGACATAATCCTTTCTACCAAATCAAAATTTTAGTAGGTTGGTTTCCTTTACCAACTGATTATAGATGAATTACGGCTCTTCGTCAACTATTGTTGGTAAATTAAATTTTGCAAGTTCTAATCATTTTGTGATTAGGACTTTTTTTGTCTGAACACGGAAAACATACAGCACTCTAATTCTAAATTTGAAGAAGCTACGGAAGCCAAAACTAGCTCTTTTGATTGCTTTGATCTTATTATTTGTGCCCTCCAAAGGGCCATTTGAATACGACGTCATCAAGGTGTTACGAATGGCATCGTGGTGCGTCTGTAATATTTGAAGTGTCCTAAGCATTTCTTCAGAACAACCTGCGGTGTGCCAAAAGGCGGCATTATAATTGGGCCAGTCTTTGTGTTTTAAGGCAGTTTGCACGTGATTTAACACCGTGTAAGTCTGTTTAAGGACTGGATCAAGCTTTAACAAGCGAGTGACAATGTCTTTGGCCGTCACCCAATAAGGGAAATAAGTCCATTTACGAAAGTGTTCGAAGTCTAATTGTTCATGGGGGATTAACAACAATTTCCAATAACGTTTCAAGGCTTTAAA